>JAQTVL010000410.1 GCA_028706835.1 Phycisphaerae bacterium
GTTTCGAATCATGGCAGAGTTCGTCGAGGGCTTCGAGATCCTCAGCCAACTGCGTAACCCCGCGGTCTCGATCGTCGGCTCGGCCCGTTCCGCGCCGACAAGTTTCTACTACAAGCAGGCGGAAAAGCTGGCCGCCAAGCTGGTCGACAAGCAGTTCGCGGTGATCACCGGCGGAGGGCCCGGCATCATGGAGGCCGCCAACCGCGGCGCCCGCCGGGCCGGGGGCAAGAGCGTCGGCCTGAACATTCACCTGCCGCAGGAGCAGGCGCCCAACCCGTACCAGAACGTCTCCATCCACTTCCACTATTTCTTCTGCCGCAAGGTGATGTTCGTCAAGTACGCCTCCGCGTTCATCTGCTTCCCCGGCGGATTCGGCACCATGGACGAGTTCTTCGAGTCCATGACGCTCATCCAGACCCACAAGATCGCTCGATTCCCCGTCGTCCTGATCGGGACCGATTTCTGGACCGGCCTGGTCGACTGGATGAAGGCCGTCTGGCTGGAGCAGTTCTCCACCATCAGCCGGGAAGATTTGCTGCTGTTCGAGGTGACAGACGACCTGGACCGCGCGGTCGACCTGGTCGTATCCAACGCCGACCGGAGCACATGGATTCAGCCGATCGACCACGCGATGCGCGAGGCCGAGATGCGCACGCTGCCCGTCACGGCCGAGGGCACGCGCGTCGGCGGCCCGACGCCGGCGGCGGAGGGGCAGCCGGACACGCTTTGAGGCCGCAAGACCAACGACGGTTGAGACTCACTTGGCATTGAAAAGGAGTTCGACCCGGGCGTCCGTTGGATGCCGGAAGTTGGATTTCAGAGTTGGATTTCATCCCATACCCCCCCCTTTGAAAAGCAACTTTTTCCGGTGGATTTCCAGGAGATTTTCATGGCATCCCTGGAATATTCCGTTTCGTCCCTCTGAATCCCGATGGCTTACTTCGCAGGCACGACGCTCGGCAGGTCTACGAAGTAACTGGCCGCCTTCGGGTCGCGACGCGTCAGCGAAACGTCCTTGACCCCCGCTGTCCGGAACCAGTCGGCGTCCGCATCCTCGCCACTGATCACCACACGAAGGTCCTTACACTGGCCCGCCTTTTTCGCGTCGAGGTCCGCCTTCCGCAGTTCCGCCCCGCCGAACATCACCAGCAGCAGCCCGGCGAACCGGCCCGGTCGGTCCGTCGCCAGGCGAGTCGCCAACTCGGGCGTCGTACACCAACCGACCACGACCATCCGCCGCGAATCCACGCTCCACCGGGCAATGACCGCCTCTACCAGCGCCGACGCCTCGGTCACACATCCACCCAGCACCGCAGCCCGGTTCGGATCGTCCCTTTCGGGAAGGGCCTTGCTCAGGCGCGGCACGAGCACAAGGTAGCCGTGTTCATCCGCCAGCACCTCCACTGCCGCCGCGTCCGAATCGACAAGAGGAGAATCGCTTCCCGCCCCGAACGCCACCACCAGCGGCCACTGGCGTTCCAGCCTGTAGCCCTTCGGCAGATAGAGTTGATATTCGAGTTTCAGTCTATCGTGCGTGAGCTTGACGAGCTTACCCGCCGGCTTCGGCTCAGCAGGGCGGGTCTTGGCCGCCGGCTGCGTGGCGGACGGCGTTGGCTGCGGCGTCGCCACGGGAGGCGCGACGGGCGGTTTGGCCGGGTGGGCGCAGCCCTGGCACTGCGAGAGCGAGACGATAATGCCGACAACCAGAAGAAGACCCGTCGCCGCAAGCAGTCCGTAAGTGCGAGACATACCGCCCTCCCTTTCACCACCAAGGGCACAAGGAACGATCGGAACGCGGGATTCCCAGAGGACATCGCCGAGACTGCTAAAACGCAAGCGGACTGATTCGTCCGTATCTTCAATTCCGCATTCCGCGTTCCGAATTCTTCTTGGTGCCCTTGGTGTCCTTGGTGGTTAAATCGCTTCCGGCTTCGGCGCCCGCGACATCAGGTCGGTGATCGCCTCGATCACGTCCTTGTCCTCGAACAGAATCTGATACACCGCCCGCGTGATCGGCATCTCGATCTTCATCCGCTCCGCCAACTGCATCACGCTCTTGGTCGTCGGCACGCCCTCGACCACCGACTCGATCGACGCCAGCACGTCGCGGACCTTCTCCCCCCTGCCGATCCGCTCGCCGGCCGTGCGGTTCCGGCCGTGGGGCGAAATGCACGTCGTCCCCAGGTCGCCCAGGCCCGCCAGCCCGAAGAACGTCTCCCGCTGCGCGCCCAGCGCCACGCCCAGCCGGGCGATCTCGACCAGCCCGCGGGCCAACAGGGCGCTCTTGGCGTTATCGCCGGCCCCCAGGCCGTCGACGGCGCCCGCCGCCAGTGCGATCACGTTCTTGGTCGCACCGGCCAGTTCCACGCCGGTCAGGTCGGTGTTGGTGTAGACGCGGAACCACTGCGTGCTGAACACCTGCTGCACCGCGCGGGCCAGCGAATCGTCGGCGCTCGACGCGACCACCGTCGCCGGCAGGCAGCGGGCAAGTTCCGCCGCGATGCTCGGCCCCGACAGGGCCGCGACGGATCGGCTGTCACCCAGCACGTCGGAGATGATCTGCGTCGGGCGGAGCAGCGTGTCGTTCTCGATGCCTTTGGTGACGCTGACGACCGGGACGCTCGGCGGTGTGCCTGGCTTGAGCTGCGCCCAGACGTTCCGCATGAACTGGCAGGGGACCGCCGACACGATCAGGTCCGCCCGGTGAAATGCCGCCTCTGCATTCGTTGTGAGTTTGACGGATTGCGGGATTCGCACGCCGGGCAGGAAGCGACGGTTCTCCTGGTCCTGAACCATCTCCTGGATGTGCTCTTCGAAGTAGCCCCACATGGTGACGTGGTAGCCCTTGCCCGTGAGCAGGATGGAACTGACGGTGGCCATGGCCCCGTCGCCGATCATCGCGATGCGTTCGATCATTCGCTGGTCTCCGATTGCCAAACGACAATGTAGCAGGATGAGTTGCCCGATTCCAGATGATGCTGTATACTCCGCGTCAGAGATAGTGTGTCCGAACAGGTCGGTTGGGGACAGCGGTCATGCCACTACGAGCGTTCGTCAAGGCAAATCCTGAGACGCTGTCGGACTTCCTCCTGGCGGCCGACGACCGTTATCGCGAGGCGGAGGAATTGCTGCTTGCCGAGGAATATGATGGATGTGTGTACCTCTTGGGGTATGCAGCGGAGATGTGGCTGAAGAAGTCAGCCATCACCCTAGACGGAGGCAGGCCGAACGCCGTTGTCAAGGACGCTCTGGCGAAACTGCAGGACAAGATGAGTACGGCCGTGCCGCCGATAGCCAAGAGGGACTGGCACGATCTATCGTACTTTGTCGAGTGCGTGCTCCGTCTGCGCGACGACGCGGGCAAGCCTTTGCCGCTTGACTTTGAGCGGGAACTGCGGCAGCAGATATCAGACGGGCTGGATGTGGATTGGGCGGTAGCAATGCGGTACCGCAGATGTGCCCTGAAGGGCCCCGATGCCTGGAAGGCGCTTGGCAACGCGTGGTGGATGAAGACGAACTGGACCCGACTTATCATCTGAGGTGCGTTATGCCAGTAAAATCGTACAGCCGCCCCAAGCCGCCCGAGCAGAGCAGGCTCACGGATCGCCTAGCTTCGGAATGGGCTGAACAAACGGAAGCAGCCGAACCGGTGATCTTGGAGGAAACTACCCGCGACGGAATCGTCCACGTTTTTGTGGTGTGGAGCGATTGGGCCAGCCTGACGCGCGAGCAGCGCGGCGAGATCATTATGGACGCCGCCGAACGGGTCAAGTCGAAGGACCAGTTGCTCAAGATCACGATCGCCATGGGGCTTACTCCCGACGAGGCCGATCGATTCGGGATCACGTGGCGCTGACGAGTGGCCCATCGCCTCACGGTCCCCTCTCGACACCCACCGTTTGCTTGGCTAGACTCACAGCCGGTTCACAGCCGGTTGAGGAGGATCGTGTGGGCAAGTACGACACCTATTCCAGTCCGCTGGTCGAACGCAACGCTTCCCCCGAGATGGTCGCGCTGTTCAGTCCGCAGCGGAAATTCTCCACATGGCGACGGCTGTGGCTCTGGCTGGCCGAGTGCGAGAAGCAACTCGGGCTGAATATCCCCGCCAAAGCCATCCAGCAGATCCGGGCCCACCTCGACGACATCGATTTCGACAAGGCCGCCGCCCATGAAAAGCGGCTGCGGCACGACGTGATGGCCCACATCCACACGCTCGGCGAACTCGCCCCAGCCGCCAGGCCGGTTATCCACCTCGGCGCGACCTCCTGCTACGTCACCGACAACACCGACCTGATGCTCATGCGCGAAGGACTCCAGATGCTCGCCCGGTCGCTGGCTGGCGTCATCCTGCAATTGGCCGACTTCGCGAAGAAATATCGCGCCACGCCGACCCTCGGCTACACGCACTTTCAGCCGGCCCAGTTGGTCACCGTCGGCAAACGGGCGACGCTGTGGATTCAGGATTTCGCGATGGACCTGGCCGAGTTGGAGCGCCGCATCGGCGACATCCAGGCCCGCGGCGTGAAGGGAACCACCGGCACGCAGGCGTCGTTCCTGGCGCTGTTCAACGGCGACCACGCCAAGTGCGATCGGCTGGACGCGCTCGTCTGCCGGAAGATGG
>JAQTVL010000411.1 GCA_028706835.1 Phycisphaerae bacterium
CGACTCGCCGCTGGGCGTGCGCGTGCAGCGTCTCCAGGGCGTGCTGCCGCTGCTGCTCTGGCCGACGCCCGAGCCGAAGCGGGCGCTGGTGGTCGGCCTGGGGACGGGCACGACGATCGCGCCGCTGTCGCAGTTCGGGGTGGAGCGAATGACGGTGGCGGAACTGGCGGAGCCGGTAGCGGATGCGGCGAAGCAGTTCGACCGGGCGAACGACAGCCTGCACGCGAAGGCGGTGCGGGAATTCACGAAGGTACACGAGGTGAGCGCTCCGAGCAAGAAACCGGCGGGGAGTGGCGTGCCTCCAGGCGCCGCCGCGACCAGCCGCCCGACTGCCGCGACGAGCAAGCCGACTACCGCGACGGGCAGCGACACGCCCGCGAGCTTCCGCTCGCGGCTCGGGGAGTCGCAGGTCCGCATCGTCCACGCCGACGGGAGGACCGTGCTGCGGCTGGAGCCGCGCGGGTGGGACATCATCCTCGTCGACATCATTTACCCGACCAGCGCCGGCGCGGGGGGAGTATTCAGCGAGCAGTTCTACCGAATGGCCGGGCAGCGACTAGGTAACAACGGCGTCTTCGTTCACTGGCTGCCGTTGTGGCAAATGGGGCCGGATGAGACGGCTGCGGTGATCAGTGCGTTCGACAGCGGGTTCAAGCACTCCAAGGTCGCCTTCCACCAATTCGGGTATCTGGCAGTGCCCACACCGGGCAGGCCGATGCTCGCGCTGGTTGCGGCCAGTTCCGTTGACCCCGAGACATATTGGCCCCGTTGGCTGGCTTCACTTCAGTGGCAACTCTACGCCCTTCGCCCGGTCCTCGATCGCATGGCCAGCCGATATCGCCCGACCATGAAGGAGATCGGTCTGGGTTCGGGTGAGCAAGTCGCCGCCGGGATCGTTACCCAGACCATGCTCGCCGCGTGGGCGAACGGAATCGCTTCCGCGACCGACACCTTCCCGCGGACGGAGTTCCGCGCGCGGCTGAACGCTCGGGATTACGGGCGACAGAATCTCGACCGGTTGCTCGCCCTCGGGTTCGGGCAGCCGGAGTCGGCCGAGGAAATCGCCAAGCTCGTTCCGGCGTTGGACCGCGCGAAGCTCGGGCCGGTCCTGGCTGGGCGGCGGGCGGCGGCGCAGGGGCTGCTGGAACTCGCGGTGAAGGCCGATCCGGACAACGCTTTTGCGGCGCTCGAGTTCGACGCGAGCGCCTACGATTCCAGCCTGAAATACATCCGCGGGCAACTCGAAACGAAAGAACTCTCGCCGGAGCAGGCGGTCGACGTGCTGGCGGGGCTGGACCGGAAATACCCGCTGGAGTTGAAGGCGCTGCAACTGAAGGCGACCATCCAGCACGACACGCTCAAGCAGATGACCGCGGCGCTGGGCACGCTGGATGATATGATTGCCCGCGCGCCGGCGGCGGCCGACGTGCATTACGCGAAGGCGGCCTGGCTGGTGGAGCAGGCGGAGGCGGACGCGAAGGCCGGGCGAGTCGGCGACGCCCGGCTGGCGGCGCAGGAGGCGCAGATCGCGTTGCGTGAGGCGCGGATGCTTCGCCCGGAGTGGCCTGTGGCGTATCGCGAGCTGCTGGACCGCATCCGCAGGCAGTTGACGGCGTCGGCGACGACGCAGGCGGCGGGGAAGAAGTGACGGACTGGGTTGTTGTAGGACACCCGCCCCCGGGTGTCACCGCCCGCCGAACGCGGGCGAAGGTTCCCGGTTGCTTCGCAACCGGTCGACACCCGAGGGCGGGTGTCCTACAACAAATGCGAACGCGCGAGGATGGAGCGAAAAAAGGGGACATCCTTAATTTCGCGAAATTAAGGATGTCCCCTTTTCTCCGCCCGGCGTCCCGTAGGGACCGCACGGGAATAGCCCAGCAATTCATTGCTGGGTGACGGGGTATGGAATGAATCGCCAGTCCCGTAGGGACGGTTGATCGCTTGGCGTCCAACCGTCCCTACGGGACTGACGGGGTTTGGTTGTCAATCACCCAGCGATGAATCGCTGGGCTATGGCCAGGAGTCCCTACGGGACAAAGAGAGCGGCTGTGGGTAACGACAGGGGGCGAGAAACCACGAAACGGGTCCTGACACCGTTTCCACGGGCGCGATTCGGGCTATCGTTCGAGAGATGGGAGTTTCGGTCGAACAGTTCAATCGCCTTTAGGAGGCGGGGGTGACAGGATTTGCCGGCGATATGAGTTCTTCGCCGTTTGTGGAGTGCGGTAGCGAAGCTACCGCTGTGGTGTCCGGATGCGACTGCCCGCGAACCAAAGCGGTAGCTGCGCTACCGCACTCCACAAAAAGACGGACTTCGGATGCCGCCACGAGTTCTTGTCGCACCGTTTAGGAGGCGAGCGAATGCTTCCGGCTGCTGCGCAGCCGGTTGACACCCGAGGGCGGGTGTCCCACAGCAAATACCATGGGAGCAGTTATGAAGGTTTTGATTGTTGGCGGCGGCGGACGGGAACATGCGCTGGCTTGGCGAATCGCGGCGTCGCCGCTTTGCACTAAGCTTTACGCGGCGCCGGGGAACCCGGGCATCGGGCAGTTCGCCCATTGCGTCAATATCCCGGCGGAGGATGTCGAGGCGCTGGCGAAGTTCGCCATCGGCGAGAAGATCGACCTCACCGTCGTCGGGCCGGAGGATGCGCTGGCGGGCGGGCTGGTCGACAAGCTCGACGCGGCGGGGCTCAAGGCCTTCGGGCCGACGGCGGCGGCCGCCCAGCTCGAGAGCGACAAGGCGTTCGCCAAGCACCTGATGCGCCAGCACGCGATCCCGACGGCGGAGGCCCGCGTGTTCGACGACTTCCTCAAGGCGGAGGAATACGTGCTGTCGCGAACCGAGCCGCTGGTGGTCAAGGCGTCGGGGCTGGCCAAGGGCAAGGGGGCCTATGTCTGCGACAACCCCGAGCAGGCGCTGGACGCCTTGGCGGAGATCATGAAGAAGCGCGTCCACGGGGAGGCTGGGGACCGCGTGGTGATCGAGCAGCGGCTGAGCGGGCCTGAGGTCTCGCTGCTGGCGTTCGTGGACGGGCGGACGATCTACACGATGGAGACGGCGCAGGACCACAAGGCGATCGGGGACGGGGACAGCGGCCCGAACACCGGGGGCATGGGGGCGTATTGCCCGGCGCCGGTGGCGACCGACGCGATCATTTCGCAGGTCGAGCGCGAGGTGCTCGTGCCGACGGTCGACGCGCTGCGCCGGTCCGGGCGGCCTTATAAAGGCGTGCTCTACGCCGGGTTGATGCTGACCGCGGGCGGGCCGCGGGTGCTGGAATTCAACTGCCGGTTCGGCGACCCGGAGACCCAGCCGATCCTGATGCGGCTGCAATCCGACCTGCTGGAGGTGCTGTGGGCGGTGGCCAACGGGACGCTGGAGGACGTGACGCTGAAGTGGGACCCCCGGCCGGCGGTGTGCGTGGTGATGTCGAGCGGCGGGTATCCGGGCAGCTACAAGAAGGGGCTGCCGATCACGGGGATCGAGGCGGCGGAGGCGGACGGGGACGATGGCGATGTAAAAGTGTTCCACGCGGGGACGGCGCGGAGCGGCGGGAAACTGGTGACGGCTGGCGGGCGGGTGCTGGGCGTGACGGCGCTGGGCGAGACGATCGCGGCGGCGAAGAAGCGCGCGTATGCGGCGGTGAGCAAGATCGCGTTCGAGGGGGCGTACTGCCGGCACGATATCGCGGACAAGGCGATCAAGTAAGAAATGCGGAATTCGGAATGCGGAATGCGGAATGCGGAATGGGGGGGGCAGCCATGGCATTTACGTTGCGAAGAGGCGAGCGCACGCCGTGATCTGCGCGGATCGCCGCGCCCTCACCGTTTGTGAAGTGCGGTGGCTGCGCTACCGCACTCCACAAACAGCGAAGAATTGTTCCTGCCACCGAAGCGTGCCACGCCGGTCAAACAGTACCAAGTGCGATTTCTTAATGTTATACTTCCGTTTCGCCGATGAAGGAAATGCCGCCATTACGGGGGCAGGAAGAACATACCGCCGGACGCGTGGGCATGTGACACACTGATTCTTCATAGGCCGCTATCTCCCTATTTTACTGGGTGAGGATGCCATGGAAGAGCACGTGAGGGGCCGTTCCGATCCTGTCGTTCCGCACACCGTGGTCACCATCCGCCAAGGCGACCGCGTCACAGAGGCGGCGAAGATCATGCACGTCAACGGCGTTGGCTGCCTGGCCGTCGTTGATGACACCGCGCTGATGGTCGGGATCGTCAGCGAGCGTGATATCCTGCGATGGATCGGGACGGGGGATCCCGACTCGTTTTCGCAACGGGTCGGCGACATCATGACTACCAACGTCGTCTTCTGCAACGCCGCCGTCTCCCTGGAGCAGGCCCGCTATCTCATGCACCGAAACGGGATTCGGCACCTGCCGATCGTGGAGAATGGCCGGCCTGTCGGAATGATTTCCGCCCGCGACCTGATCGCCGGCGCGGCGCCGACGGCGGCCGAGATCGCATAGCAGGTGGGTCCGTAGCACTACAGCGCAACTTCGTAGCACGGGCATCTTGCCCGTGGGTTTTCGGGGCCGGGACGGCCCCGAGAATCATGGGCGAGACGCCCATGCTACGAAGAACGGCCTATGT
>JAQTVL010000412.1:0-696 GCA_028706835.1 Phycisphaerae bacterium
GCAAAATTCCTGCTGTTTTTATTCGTGACATTCGTGTTCTCTTTGTTGTTTTTTCTCTTCACTATGCCGCCCAGTCAAGCTGGCCGCTGGAATAAATCCGGCCGTCGATTTCCGCCATGACGTATCTCGTGGCCGCCCCGGCGATCGTCAGGTCGATCTGCGCTGCGCCGGTCGCGGAGGTCTCCAGCAGGTAGTGTGCGTGCGCGGTGATCGCCTCGATCTGCGTGGTGCCGGCGACCACGGCGACCGTGTTGTCGGTGGCGTCCGGGGCGGCGTACTCGGTGTCCGCGATCCACAGGCGGACGAGCAATCGGCTGGAACCGGGCGAGCTTGCCTGCACGGTGATCCGGCGGCAGTTGGCGTCCTCGGCGGCGGCGGTGACGGCCGCTCCGCCGGCGGCGCGGAACATCGAGCGGCTGCGGTAGTCGGTGATGTCCGCGATGGCGTAGTAGCCGCTTTCGGCGGCGATGGACGCCGAACCGGTGGCGATGGTCGCCAGCGGAAAATGCGCGGTGGTCTGGGCGTCGGGAAAGCCCGTTTGATTGACCGTTAAAACGCCGGCGGCCGTGATGAAAATGTAGTTCGTGGCGTCGTCCAGGCCAGGGTCTCGACGCCACGCTGGGCGGCAGCGTGCGCGTGCGCGCCGACAACGGTGCCACGCCCACGGCGACCGGCAGCATCGAAGTCGTCAAGGGC
>JAQTVL010000412.1:706-4611 GCA_028706835.1 Phycisphaerae bacterium
CTGCATGAGCTTGCCGGGCCGCACTCCGAACTCAAGATCGTCGGCGTCGTCCTTGTAGACCTCGCAGGCGCTGGGGGCCACGAGCGCCGCCGCGATGCGGCCGATCAGCCGGTAGAGGATCGCCTTTGCGGCCGCCCCGTAGGTCCCCGCGGGGACGCCGGGCGAAAGGGTCGTGCCGGATAGCGCGGCGGCCTCGGAATCGGATAAAAATTGTTCGCTCATCATTTCACCTCGTAAAAAACAGCCAATAGCCAACAGCCAATAGGTCTATCCTTCGTCGTCCGGGCTCAGCGCGAAGATCAGCGTCAGCGCGTCCTCGCCCGCGTCGTACTCGCCCGCCCTGAGGGCCGCTGGCGGCCTTGGCGTGCCCGCCAGGGCGACTTCGGCTTCCTTGCCGCCTGACGGGACGGCCGGGTTGCCCGCCGCGTCACGGCTTACCAGGGCCAGCGTGTGCAGGCCGTCCGCCAGCAGCGGCGTAACGGCATAGAGCATTTCCGCGCCGACGCCCCACGCGCCCATGCCCCAGGCGCCGTCCGCCCAGCCAAGCGCGCCCTCGTCGTGGCCCCAGAGGCCGTCGCCCCATCCGCCGATGCCCCAGCCGCTCTTGCCCTCGCCGTTTGGCCAGGCGTCGATCGGGCCGGCAAGCGCAACGGTGTAATCAACCGTGCCGGTGCGATCGTCGCCGAACGCCAGGTACGCGCCGCCCAGCGGGACATCCTGGCTCTGCGGCCAGGCCAGACGAGCGCGACTTTTCGGTTCAATTCCCATAGCTCAACCAGACACCACGAATCTCACGAATGAAGACGAATGAAACGAATGAAGAAACAACAAGATATTTGCTGTTTTTATTCGTGTTATTCGTGTCGTTATTCGTGTCATTCGTGGAGTCTTCATTTCACTGCCATTTGTCGATCGGTGTCCAAAATCAATTCCGTCTGCTGCGTGTTGCCGGCCAGGTGGTACACGCGGCCCACCACGCGGGGGTACCGCTTCGACGCCCCGGCGTTCGCGCCGAGGTCCACGTTTATTCCGCCGATCTTTTTCACGACGTTGGTGAGCTCCGCGTCCGGCTCGATCCACTCCAGCGTGAACGAGCCTTCGATGAAGCGGTCCTCGTTGGCGTCCTGGGCCTCGGCGGCGGCGGCGCTCAGCGTGCGGGCCAGCGGGCCTGACCAGTCCCAATGCGCCCGCGCGGCCGAAACCTTGGCGCTTGCGGTCATGGTGTCGGCGGGCAGGTCGGTCGCCGCGAACCGGCTGGACGCCGCGCGGGTGCGGACCTGGCCGAGTTTTTCCCGTTCGAACCACGCGGCGGTCGCGAACACGGTTCCCGCCGTCACGCGCCGCTGGGCGGCGAGGATGTTTCGGAACGGACTGGCGACCGAGCACGTCAGCCGCATCTCGACCGTCGCCGGCGTGGTCATCAGCATCTGCATCAGGTTGTCGGCGGTCTTGTCGCCGCCGGGCGGGACGATGGCCGACAGGTTGTGCTGGTTGATGTACACGCCCAGTCGTCCGTGCGGGATTTGCGCGCCGCACGTCAGGTGGTGCCATGTGACGCCGCTGTCGATCGAGAACTCCACGAACGTCTCCACGCCGCCCGACTGGGGGCTGTCGATCAGCCTGGTCAGCAGCCGCATGGCCTCGTACGGCATGACGGGCCAGCCGCCCGCCTCCTGGCCGCACAGCGCCGCCATGTCCGGCACGGACAGGCTTGTCGGCGCGGCGGAGTAGTAGCCGTCCGTGTTGGCGTCCCACAGGCGGCCGGCGTCGGCGTGAAGATGGAAATTGGATCCGCCGACGCAGAAGTTTTTGACGTAGTCAGTGTCGGCGAGCGTCTCTTCCTCGCCGGGCAGCATGACCGATTCTCCGCTGGCCAGCGCCAGGTCGGCGGCGTCCCAGCACTTGCCAAGCTCCACGGTGATCTCGAACAGTTCACGCGCGCCCGCGATGACGGGGGCGGTTACGCACGAGGCCACGTTTTCGGCCACGCGGCCCGCGAACAAATTTGTCGCGTCCAGGTCCATCGCGCCGGATGCCTGGTGGTCGAGGATCAGTTCCGTGCCCTGCCCGCGTTTGACAATGGACATGGCGGTGTAGAACTCGCCCGCCTCGTGCTTCGCGGGCACGCCCGCCCGCCCGATCGTGGTGACGCAGGCCAGGTCGTATGACGCCTGCTGGCAGACGCGGGCGAGCGCCTCCCACAGGCCCAGTCCGTCGCAATCAACCTGCACGCAGGCCGGGTCGGCCCGCATGGCGGCGGTGATCGTGGGGTTGAGCACGTAATACTCGGCGGCGTTGTATGCGGCCAGCAGGTACTCCAGCGCGTCCGCAAACCGCCAGTATTGCACGCCGCCGGAGTAGAGGTCCGCGAAGGTGAAGGCCGTGGTCGCCGACACGCTGCCCGCCGCCGCGCGGATCGTGCTTTTCGCGGCGCTGCGGTTGGGGTAGCCGCCGGCGTTGAAGCTGCACGGCAGGCCGCTGAACAGGTTGACCGTGCCCGCCTTGCTCGCGCGGGCCTGGCCGTACACCAGGTACATGCTGTCCCGCAAAAGTCGGAACGCGGGGCCTACCGCCGCGACCGTTGCCGACTCGGCGCGGGTGAACTCCCACTGATTTTCGGTGATGTGGCCGCTGAACAAAACCCGGCGCTCCGGGTCGCCCTCGGATACGTTGGTCACGATCGCAACCGCGTCGTCCGGGCCGAAGTCCTTGCGCCAGTCCCACACGTGGCGCGCGGCCTTGGGGAAGTTGTACTCCATTTTCGCGACGGCGTAATCGGGCGCGCAGCGGTCGGAAATCTCCAGCGGCATGAAAAGGTCGCTATCCTCCCACGGGCCCCACGCGCCGCTCGCCTGGCGGCTGTGAAGGACGCGGCAGCCGATTGTCTCACCGTACGCCATCAAGCCTCCACGAATTTCACGAATGAAGACGAATAACACGAATGGAGAAACAGCAAAAATCTTGCTGTTTTTATTCGTGTTATTTGTGTCGTTATTCGTGTCATTAGTTTTCTCTTTGTTCTCTTCGCTGTCAGTCCCAACTGCCGTTGTTCTCTCGCAAGATCAATTCGTAGAACTGCCACACCGCCACCGAAGCGCCGCTCGCGCCGTACAACCGCCCGCCGATCCGCCGGTAGCTCACCAGCACCAGGGCGGTTCCCGTGTGGGCCTGGTCGTCCTCCCACTCGACCTCGGTGCCCAGGTCGCAATAGGCCTCGATCGCCGCCTCGATGACGTTGAGCGCCGCGTCGGCGACGGCCTTGCTCGCGCCGGTCGCCTTGAGGACCGCGCGGGCGCCGTTCTTGCCGGCGATCCGCCCGGCCCGCTCGCCCAGCGATGTAATCATCGAATACGCGCCGACGATCCCGGCCGAGCCGACCACCTTCTGCTCGCGCACGCGGTCGTCCCACAGCCACACATGGCCGCCGCTGCCGAGGAGGTCCAGATTGTCAATGTGCTCGCTCATTGTCCCACCGCCTCGCGCGGCCTGGCCGCCGCGTCGTAGCCGTTGGCGTTGATGTTGGTGGTGCCGCCGTGGATGTGGATCGCGGGCCCGCCGCCGCCGTTTTGCGTGGACCCGCCGCGCAACTTGGCCTTCCTTCTATCCTCAGCTTTTTTCAGCCCCTCATCCGTGATGTCCCGCCGCAAATCCTCGTCAGTCTTGCCCGGCGTCGCAAAGGGCACCATTTCAGTTCTCGACGCGGGCGAAGCCTCGCCCACAAAATCAGGCCCGTGGGGAGTCAGAATGTCCGAGAGATCCCGTACATCGCCCGTGGCGTATGGAATAATCCGTTTGGCTTGGGGAAACTTCTTGATGAAGGTCTCCAAAGCACTCCTGGCCCCGGCCCTGACACCCTCGCTCCGGTCCCTGTTCTCCATGACACCGGCCCGTTCCGCCAGGTAACT
>JAQTVL010000413.1 GCA_028706835.1 Phycisphaerae bacterium
CTTTCGGCTGGCCGTGGCGGTCCGTCCCGCTGGTCGAGCGGACCAAACCGACGCCGCAATACTTCCACAACGCCTGCGGGCTGCGGAACCGGAACGGCGTGTCCAGGTAGGCGAACAGCGTCGCCGCCCGGACCAGCCCGACGCCCGGAAGCTCCTGCCAGTAGCCGATGATCGGATACGCCTTGACCCGATGGTGAATCTCCGCCAACGCCTGCCGCACCTGGCGGCGGACTGCGTCGTAACCCAGCCAGAGAACCTTCAACTGACCCGCCAGGGCCGGATGGTTCTGCTTGGCCAGCCACGCCTCCCGTTGCTTGGGCTGACGCACCACCCGCCCGGGAATCGACACCCCATACATCCGCCCGCGGGCTCGGATCTTGTTGACCTGCCGAACCGCGTCTCGGACCCGGTCGTGATACAGCCCGACCCACTGCTTCAGCTCCACCCGCTCCAGGTCGTCGCTCTGGTAGACCGGGCGGAGGAATCCGCCCCGATACAACTCCGCCAGCTTGCCGGCGTCGATCGGGTCGTCCTTGTCACCGTCCTGACTGATCAACTTGTTCCGCCGCGGATCGTTGACCAGCAATTCATCGACGCAATCCTTCAGGTTGCGATACAGCCACCCGGCCATCGGACCTTCCTCGAACGTCAGAGACTTCCGCCCCGGCAACGAGTTGAGCACCTCCCGGATCGCCGGGATCGTCGTGGGCACCCGAAACCGCTTGACGATCTGCTGATTCCGCTCCACCGCCAACTCCGTCATCTTGCTGTCCACGTCCGCGCCGATAAAATACCGTGCCATAGAGGGCTCCTTCCCGTTGGTGTCTTGATGTCCTTGACCAACACCAATCTACCAACGGATTCCAAAGGATGCCCTCTCTTCATATATTCATGCCTTGTCCGCCTTCAGCCGTTTCGAGGGCGGCAAGGTGTGCTCGGCCCGCCACCGCGTGTCCGTCCCGTCCGTCACCTCGCCTCAACGGACCCGCCACCCCGTGCGATTGCGCATTAGCCCGCGAAGCGGGCGGGGGCGTGTAGCCGGGGAGAGATTCAGCAGCGTTAAACAAACTCCGTTAGCGGGACTGATCTGCCGGAAGGCGGGCAAGCAAGAGGGGTAACTGCCGGCGGGGCCAGCGGTTGCGGTTGGCTGGCCGGTGACCTGAACGAATCTCGGGGCTTCACCTCGATGGTCCACGTCTGCTCGGAGCCGCCGGAAGATGCGGCGGCGGCGATCACGCGGCGAATCTGACCCGCAAGCGGACAACCAACCCGCCTTGGCGCTGCGAGGGCGGGCGCGTTCGTGGCTGGTAGAGACGGCTACTTCAGCATTGACAGCGGGGAAGGAACTTGGCCATAATGCGGGAAGCCGTGGCACAAGGGCGGAGAACCTTGTTCCGATTCAAGTCTGTACTGCTGCCTGCCGATGAACAAGCCCATGGACAGGGCGCCCGTGGGCTGCTAGACTTGTACCGTTTGTATTTGACTCAGGAGGAGCACCATGCCAGAGCCGACGGCCCCGCAGCCGCCGCAGCCGACACAGCCCGCACAGCAGGGCTTTACCGCTGCGCCGATGCAGGCCAATCTCCGGCCAAGTCCGATGGAATCGCACTTGGCGAGGGAGATTTTGAATTGGCAAGAGCGTCCGCCGAAGCCGCGCGTGATGGGCGAGCCGCTCAAATTCTAAGCACATGAATTTCCCGCGGGGAACCTGCCGGGCAACCGGCAGGTTTTTTTTTGGCTATGAACAACGCATACGCCCAACCGGGCACTAGAATCGACTTGGTTCCCTGCGGTCCCACGGCCAAGCACTCCTTCTTCTTCCACCTAGTCGAGCCGGAGTGGCGCGGGAACAAGCCCCTGCACCGACTTTGTAGCCTCATGCGGAAGATGAAGGCGGAATGCTACACCGTCGAACGCCTCGAGACGAACGCCGAGATTGCCGAGGAGCATGACGCAGCGGCCGTCAGATGCAAGGCCCCCGTGGTTACCACGGCTACGAGATTCACCTTCTTCCGCAGGTGCCCTCTCTCGGGGGACTGGCGTGAACTAGCTAACCCCGACATCCTCGCGTACGCCGTTCTCTTGCGGCAGGATCTCCCTGACGGAAAGAGCAGGTTCTTCATTCTGGAGTCCGTCGTTCGCCCTCCCGCTATCTTTGCTGAAGGGGGTCTGCACACTGTTAGCAACTACTATCCGCACTGCGTGCGAAGCTTCGAGACGATCATTGGCCACTCTGGTCCTGACAGCAAGCGATTCACCGTGGTAGGCAGTTTCTTCTGCCAGCAGAATGATCTCACGCACGTCTGTGCTCACGCGGCTCTGCGAACAGCGATGAACAGTTCGCCAACGCTTGCGCTTCCGGACAAGCTCACGAACGGAAAGATCAATTCGCTTCTCGGCATCGACCATCACGAGGGTATCACCGCCGCTGGTAGGCAGCGACGAGTTGGTCACTACAATGGCGACAATTGCGGCGGACTCACTGATCCGGAAATCGTGGATGTCATTGAGAAACTTGGACGGAAGTCGCACTACGCGAACTTCGCCGACCGTCCCAGCGTCGAGTACGCTGCTTACATCTACCCGCTCGTCGAATCGCAGTTGCCGGTCATCTTGGCCATAGACCGTCCGGGCGTCTCGCACGTGGTAACGGTGCTGGGGCACACATTGAACACGGACCGCTGGGAGCCCGAGGCAAAACTTGGTTACGGCGCGTTCCCGATCTCGAAACACGGCAGTAGCGCTGCTTGGGCAGACCATTTCATCATCAGTGACGATAACTTCGGCATGTACGTGACGCTGCCGAGCGACATGATCCGCAATTTTCTTGTCCCCGAACACAACCCAAACTTGCACGCTTCATCGGCGATCGGCATCATCCCCGCTGGCCTATCTGAGATTCCCGCCTATCTTGTGGAGGCATTCGCCGCCAGAGTTGTCGAGGCGATCATCGTCGGCACCACTCCGACTCCGGACAACCAGTGGTTGAATTACCTTCGAGAGCCGTTGTTGAGCGGCGACTCGCGCCCACGGTCGCTGGTCTGCCGGACAGTCCTAACCGAGAGCAAATCTCGCTACGTCGCGCAGTTTCAGGCCGGAGACAACAAGGGGGATTTCCTGCCAGCTCCGATGAAGACCAGACTGCTTGCCCTGTTGCCGGATCGCTTCTGGGTAACCGAAATAACGCTGCCCGACCTGTACACGGCGAACAAGCACAAGCTGGGTGACCTCATTACGAAGGCGGACTCCTCTGTCGATGAGTTCCTCTCTGGAGACGCCCGCGTGTTCTGCTGGCTGCCTGGTCTGTCTCGTTGGGGTGCCGGGCTGCCCGACCCACAGGAGCCCTGGCCGATGATGGGACACGTGCCGCTGTTTAGGCACGGGGATGCCCCGTCGCCCCTGCTTGAGTGGTGATGGTACTACCCGCCGTACCCCCCTTTATTCGACTCTGGCAATCGCCTCAATGGCCTCCTGCTCGTCCCGCTCGGCGTTGACCTCGGTGATGGCCGCACTATGGTGGCCGAGGAAGATGGGAACCGTCTCCGGCGTGAACTTCTTCCGCAGGAATGTTGCCGAATTGTGGCGGAGCTGGTGCGGATGCTGGGGATGAGTTCGCCATGGCCGCGGTTGCTTGCTTTGGTCTGGCGTCAGTCGGACTGCCCCCCACTCCTCCGTTTAGCCCAACCGCTTCGGCGGCCCCTGCATCGACCACCCCGAACCCAACAACGGCGTAACCGACCTGCTGCCCGTAGACCTGTTCTTCCCCGCACGCACCACCTTCAATCCTCGACGCCCCGCTCCCTGCCTCCCCCGGCCGTAGCATCCCGGCCACGCCGGGACCCGTGTCCGGCTGTGCTGCGAATCCCGCAGCCTCCGACATGGGCAGGATGCCCATGCCACAACGCAACCGCCTTCCTCCCCGCCGAGCCGGTTGACTTTTCCCCCTCCCCGTGTAATGCTCTAACCCGCAATCGCCGCTTGACATAGGGGAACCCATGGCCAACCGCGCGTCTGTCAGCCGGATTTACCTGCTCGTCCTGCTCATCCTCGTCGCGATGTTCTATGTGCTGCTGGCCGCCTGCCTGCTGGCTTGCGGCTGGGGGCTCTACCTGCTGGTCACGCACCTGCCGGAGATACTGGCGCACGTCCGTGGCCGGGGCATCAAGCTGGTGTTCATGGTGGGCCTGGGCATCGTGATCTTCGGCTACTCGCTGCTCCGGGCCATGGTCGTCCGCACCGGCGGCGACCCGCTCGGGGCCCGAATGACCCGCAACGACCAGCCCCGGCTGTTCGGCGTCCTCGACGAGGTCTGCCGCAAAGTCTCCGCCCGCCCGGTCAACGAGGTGTTTGTCACCCCCGAAACCGAGATCGGCGTCTGGGAAGAGTCCGCCATCTACATGCCCCCCGGCGCCGGCAAGCGAAAGCTCGTGCTCGGCCTGGCGTCGCTGTGCTTCCTCACGCTCGATCAGCTCAAGTCGATCCTGGCCCACGAATACGGGCACTTCTCCAACCGCGACACCTACTGGTCGCGCTTTATCGCACGGGTGTTCGCCGGCGTGAACGAGGTCCGCGGGGTGATGGCCGGCCAGAACC
>JAQTVL010000414.1 GCA_028706835.1 Phycisphaerae bacterium
CGTACCGCCGGGCGGTCAAGGAACTCGCCCCAGCCGCCATCGTACAGACCGTCACCGACGCCAACCTTCGCGGCCGGGGCGGGGCGGGGTTCTCCGCCGGCAAGAAGTGGAGCTTCTTGCCGAAGGACAACCCCGGCCCGGTCTACCTGGTCGTCAACGCCGACGAGTCCGAGCCGGGCACGTTCAAGGACCGCTTCCTGATGGAACGCAACCCGCACCTGGCGCTCGAGGGCATCGCCATCGCCGCCTACGCCACGCGGGCGCGATACGTCTACCTCTACCTCCGCGGCGAGTTCCACCAGCCGTTCGCCACCATGCACGCCGCGATCGCCCAGTGCTACGAGGCCGGCCTGCTCGGCCAACACGTGCTCGGTGGCGAGTGGTCGGTCGACGTGTTTCTCCAGCGCGGCGCGGGGGCCTACATCTGCGGCGAGGAGACCGGCCTGCTGGAAAGCCTCGAAGGCAAGCGCGGCTGGCCGAGGCTCAAGCCGCCCTTCCCGGCTGTCCGCGGCGCGTTCGCCAAGCCGACGGTCATCAACAACCTCGAAACGATGGCCTGCATCCGCCCGATCGTCGAGCGGGGCGCGGCCTGGTTCAACTCGATCGGCCCAGCCGGTTCGCCGGGCCCGAAGATGTTCGGCGTGGCCGGCCACGTGAACCGGCCCTGCGTGGTCGAGGGGCCGATGGGCCTGTCGCTGCGGGAGCTGATCGAGAAGCACGCCGCCGGCCTGCGGCCTGGGCGGACGTTCAAGAGCTGCATCCCCGGCGGCGCGTCGGTCGGGTTCCTGGCGCCCGACGAAATGGACGTGCCGCTGGACTTCGACTCGCCGCGGAAGTTCGGCCTGCTCGGCCTGGGCACCGGCTGCGCGGTCGTCATGGACGACTCCGCCGACATCCCGGCCATCCTGCGTAACATTGTCCGGTTCTTCGCCCACGAAAGCTGCGGCCAATGCACGCAGTGCCGCGAAGGCACCGGCTGGATGGCCAAGACGCTGTCGCGGCTGCTGGCCGGCGGATGCACGCGGCGCGACGTGGACCTGGTCCGCGAGTTGGCCGGCACGATGGGCATGATGCCCGGCTACAGCATCTGCGGCCTGTCGGACGGCTGCGCCTGGCCGGTGCGGACCGCGATCGACAAGTTCGGCGACGAGTTCTACGCGAAGTGCGGGAGTTCGCAGTGACAGTGGCATTCACAATCAACGGCCAGCCTTGCCAGGCCCCCGAAGGCACGCTGATTATCGAGGCGTGTCAGCGGGCCGGCATCGCCATTCCGCGATACTGCTTCCACCCCGCGCTCACCGTGGTCGGCTCCTGCCGCATGTGCCTGGTCGAGATCGAGCCCGCCGGCAAGCTCGTGCCGTCCTGCCAGACGCACGTCGGCAAAGACGTGAACATCCTGACCGACTCGCCGAAGGTGCAGGCCAATCGCCGCGCCGTCATGGAATACCTGCTCATCAACCACCCGCTGGACTGCCCCGTTTGCGATCAGGCCGGCGAGTGCTACCTCCAGGACTACGCCTTCAACCACGGCTCGCCGCTGTCGCGATTCGCCGAGGAGAAGATCAAGCAGCCGAAGAAGGACGTCGGCCGCAACATCATGCTGTACATGGATCGCTGCGTGCTGTGTTCGCGGTGCGTGCGGTTCACGCGCGAGATCGCCGGCACAGGCGAACTCACCATCACCGGCCGAGGCAATCACAGCGAGATCGACATATTCCCCGGCCGGCCGCTGGACAACAAGATGTCCGGCTGCGTGGCGGATATCTGCCCGGTCGGGGCCTTGCTGGACAAGAAGTTCCTGCACCGCCAGCGCGTGTGGCGGCTGAGCGCGACTCCGAGCATCTGCGGCCGCTGCTCCGCCGGGTGCAACATCAACATCTTCCACAACCAGGGCCAGATCTGGCGTCTGAAGCCGCGCGAGAACGCGGCCGTGAACGGCCCCTGGATGTGCGACGAGGGCCGCTACGGATGGGACCACGTCCACGACGGGAACCGATTGGATTTCCGCGTTCGGGCGACTTCCGCTATTTCCCTCCCCCTGGGGGGAGGGAGTAAGGGAGAGGGGCTTGCGGAACTGATTCGCTCCCGCCTCTCCGAGTCCGTGCGCTCCCACGGCGCGGGCAGCCTAAGCGCCGTGCTCTCGCCGATGTGGACTGCCGAAGAGCAGTTCATGCTCGCCCGCGTGGTGCGGGCGCTCGACCCGCAAGCGACGCTGGCCCTCGGACCCGTGCCGGTCGTCGGCAGCGACGAAACGTTCAAGTGCGGCTTCACGATCCGCGCCGAAAAGTGCCCGAACCGCCGCGGCGCGGAGCGTGTCCTCGCCGCCATGAGTGGCCCGCAGGCGAGCTTCGACGCGCTGCTTGCGAAACTCAGCAGCAGCATCCACGCGCTCTGGCTGTCAGCCGATTACCCGCCGGATGTGGAGTGGTTGACCGCTCCGCAAGCGTCGCGGCTGAAGGCGGCAAACCTGCTGCTGGTCGTCAGCGACATGTTCCCCGGGCCGGCCATGGACGCCGCCACGATCCAATTGCCCGGCGGGTCGTGGGCCGAGCGATCCGGCACGTTCGTAAACTGCGCCGGCCTGGTGCAGCAGTTGCTCGCCGCTCCGGTCGGGCCGGAGTTTGCAGCGCCGGCCGCCGACCTGCTCTGGCGGGTGCTGGGCCAAACGGGACCGGTCGACCTTGTCGACTTGTGGCATCAGATGGCGGATGCGAAAGTCGAAGGCTATCCGCCACCGCCGCCGGCCGACCCGATCGTCAAGCCGGCCCCGTTCGCGGGCAACCGATCCGCGCCGGGCGTGTGCGACAGTGAAACGACGAGATGAACCGCATCGTGTTCGACAACCCGCTCCTCCTCGCCGCAGCCAACGGACCCCTGGCCACGCTGCTGCTCATCGTCGGCCTGATTATCGTCATGCTCACCGTGGTCTCGTATCTGATCCTGTTCGAGCGCTGGATCGCGGCCCAGATACAGGACCGCGTCGGGCCGAACCGGGCCGGCCCGTTCGGCCTGCTCCAGCCCGTGGCCGACATCGTCAAGCTGTTCATCAAGGAAGATTTCACGCCCAGCCACGTCGACCGCAAACTCTACTGGCTGGGCCCCATCTGGGTAATCGCCCCGGCCATCATCGGGATGGCCGTCCTGCCGATCGGCGGCACGGTCGTCGTCGCCGGGCACGCCTTCCGGCTCCAGGTGGCCAGCATCGACGTCGCTGCGCTCTTCCTGCTGATGACCGGCAGCATGGGCGTGTATGGCCTGGTGGTCGGCGGCTGGGCGAGCGACACGAAATACTCCGTGCTTGGCGCGCTTCGCTCCGCGAGTCAGCTAATCAGCTACGAGGTCCCCGCCGGCCTGGTTGTCGTTTCGATCGTGCTGGTCGCCGGCTCGCTTCGGCTCGAGACTATCGCCGCGCACCAGGCGGGCCTGTGGTGGGGCTGGCTGCCTCACTGGCTCATCTTCACGCAGCCGCTGGCGTTCCTGATCTTCATCGTGTGCATCCTGGCCGAGTGCAACCGGCTGCCGTTCGACCTGCCCGAGGCGGAGCAGGAGCTGATCGGCGGGTTCCACACCGAGTATTCGTCGATGAAGTTCGGGCTGTTCTTCCTGGCCGAGTTCACCAACGCGGTGGTGGCGTCGCTGCTGACCGCGGTGCTGTTCCTCGGCGGGTTCGGGTTCTGGGGGCTGGCGGGCGACCAGCCGGCCGGCGTGCAGACGCAATGGTATTTCGGCCTGGCCCGGGTGGCCGTCTCGTTCGGCAAGGCCGGGCTGATCATCCTGCTGATGATGCAGATTCGCTGGACGCTGCCGCGATTCCGGTTCGACCAGTTGGCCAAGCTGGCGTGGCAGGTGCTCGTGCCTGCGTCGTTGCTGCTGGTGTTCGCCAACGGTATCGTGCTGTGGCTGCACGCGCCGCCGTGGGCGTATCTGCTGGGCAACGTGGCCGTCGCGTTGCTGGTGGCTGTCGGCGCCTGGCTGCTCGGCGGCCGCGTGACGGGGCGGCAAAGGACTCTGGTTCTTGCGGAACGGTCCCATGCGTGACGAAGACATCATCCACCTGACTGAGCCGCGGCTCTCGCTGGCGGAGCGGCTGTACCTGCCGCGGGTCCTGTCCGGCCTGTGGGCGACGCTGCGGCACATGTTCGGCCGGCGGGTGACGGTCCGCTACCCCGAGCAGCGCCGCCAGGAATACGTGCCGCGATACCGCGGCGTGCATCGGCTGAACCGCGACGGGCAAGGCCGGGTCAAGTGCGTCGCATGCTTCATGTGCCCGACGATCTGCCCGGCCCAGTGCATTCACGTGACCGGGGCGCCGTCCCCCTGGCCGGACCGCGAGAAGTATCCGACCCGGTTCGACATCGACGAACTGCGGTGCATCTACTGCGGCATGTGCGAGGAGGTCTGCCCCGTCGATGCCATCGAACTGACGCCGACGTTCGACATGGTCGGCCTGAGCCGGTCCGAGATGATCTTCGACAAGGAGAAGCTGCTGGCGATTTACGACGCGACGAAGGACCGCAAGCCGCCGAAGAATCCGCGGATCGTGGGTTATTCGATCTCGAACCCGGACTACCAGTTGGG
>JAQTVL010000415.1 GCA_028706835.1 Phycisphaerae bacterium
TCGGCGTAGGAGTTGCGCCGGAACAGGTAGTCCAATGCCGCCTGCCCGTCCTCCACGTGGACGATCCGGTTGGCCACGCGGAAGCTCTGGAGGTTGCGTCGCACGATCTCGGCGTGGGCAAGATCGTCCTCCACCAGCAGGATCACGACAGGCTTGCCTTCATACATAGCGGCCTCCTTTACGTCGACTGTCGTCTCGTGTTGGCCAGGGTAAAGCGGAACGTGGCGCCCTTGCCGGGGCCTGCCGATTCCACCCAGATGCTGCCTCCGTGTACTTCCACGACCCGCCGGACGATCGCCAGGCCCATCCCGGTGCCGTCGGTGCGAGGGTCGAGTTTCTCGAACAGCCCGAAAAGCTTCGGCTGGTGCCGCGGGTCGATGCCGATGCCGTTGTCCCGCACGAACAGCAACGTCTCGTCGCAGGCTTGTTCCACGCCAACCTCGATACGCGGCGCCGGCTGGTCGCCCATGAACTTGACGGCGTTGTCCAGAAGGTTCTGGAAGACCTCAACCAGCCGAGGCCGGTCCCCGTGGAGCAGGATCGGCTCGGCGGTGACGTCGACCCGCACGCCCCGCTCGGCGATCTGCCCGGCCACCAGGTCCAGGGCATCCTTGACAACAGCCTGGAGCGGCGCGTCCACGAACGGGTTCACCTTGCGTCCGATGCGCGAAAGCTCCAGCAGTTCGTCGAGCATCCGGGACATCTTCTCCGCCGCCGTGCGGATGTAGCCCACGTCCTTGCCCATCCGCTCCGTATCCCGGCCGGCCGTGTCCTTCTCCAGGTAGCCCAGAAACGTCCTGATCGTCACCACCGGGCTCTTCAGGTCGTGCGAGACGGTGTAGGTAAAGCGCGTCAACTCGTCGTTCGCCCGCGCCAGTTCCTCGGATTTCTGTAGAATCGCCGCCGCCGCCCGCCTGCGCTCGGTGGTGTCGCGGATGTTGCACTGGATGACCCTGCGGCCGTTGACCTCGTAGACATTGCTGACGAATTCCACGTCGATGCGCCGGCCGTCAGCCGCTCTCAGCGGCATGTCTTCGTACCGAACGTATCCGACCTCCTGCAATCTGGTGAAATTGGCCTGGCTGGCAATGGCGTCGCCAAAGAATCCCAGTTCCCAGACCTTCTTCTCGAGGAAATGCTCGCGTGAGAAACCCAACATCTCCACCAGGAACGGGTTCACGTCGACCACCAGGCCCATCTTCGCATCCAGAATCAGGATGCCGTCCCGGGCGGCCTCGAACAGCCTCCGATACCGGACCTCGGAGGCTCGCAGCCCTTCGGCCACCTCCGCCTTCTCCCGATAGAAACACACGCTGTGCTGCCGCCAGACCAGCCCGACGCCGGCGCCCGCGGCCAGAAGCAGGACGCCGATCAGCACGACGGTCAGCCACATGCGCTCCGTCAGCGGCGCGCACACTTCCGACACATCCATGCGGGCGACCAGGAACCACGGAGAATTGGGGACGGCGCGGAGGGCGGCGACCACCGGCACGCCCCGGTAGTCCACGCCGTCGACGATCCCCTGCTGCCCCAGCACCGCTTTCACGGCCGGCCTTTCCGTTCGCGTCAGCGGTGTGCGATGCAGCAGGGCGGTGTTCTTCCGGAACCGGAGTTCATTGAGGAACACGGCGTCATCCCCCTCCCGGCGGACGATCAGGGTCTCGGCGGTCCGGCTGCTCGTGGGCCAGCGACTGATGAAGGGATACAGGTACGTTTCCGGGTCGATTCGTAGTATCAGAACGCCCAGGGGCGACTTGCCGTCCCGGTCGCCGAAGATCGGCACCAGGATGGCCAGGTGGACGGGGCCTTCCGCCCCATCGCGATGGAAATCGAGAAACGTCATCTTTCCCGTGCGCAACGTCTTGGCGGCATCCGTTGCCAGATGAGCGGCATGCGGCTCGCCCTTTTCCGGAAACGCCATTCGCTCGACGCCATGAGCATCCAACAACATGAGCCGATCGCACGACATGTGGGCCTCGAACTGCCCCAGCCACCCCCCCAAGTCCTTCTTCGCCTCGACGTCGTCCGGCGTATCGAAGTGCCGACGGACCAGCGCGGCAAAGGCGTCGTTCTTGAAGAACACCGCGGCATTCGCCAGGCGTTCCTCTCTCCAATCCATCAACTCATGCGTCTTCAGATCGGCAACGGCCAGCAGATGACGCTCCACCTCGGCGCGATGGTGCTGCGAATAACGCTGGTAGTAGAAATAGCCGGCGGCGACGATGCCCGCCGCCAGCATGACAAAGATGAGGACGAGGAGATACAGGGCTCGCCTGTCCGCAACCCCCGAAAGGCCGCTGGGCAGCCACGCCACCACGCCGGAGGCCGCCAGAAGCGACGCCCCCAGCATCAGCAGCGCCAGACCGGTTGGCATCGCGGGCGGAATCGCGCCCGTCCCATACAACGCGGGCGATCCGAAAAGATAGGCCAGGAGAAGAACCGCCCCGGTCGATGCCACAAGGCAAGCCAGGCCAAACGCTACGACGACCCACCCGCGCCGGGCAGGCAGGGATGACACCAACGCCAGGAACGACGCGCCGGACAGGGCGAGGCAGAAAGCCGTCAATGGCGACATGTGCCCAATGGGCGCCCCGTACTCCGTCGCAACGATTCGCATTCCCAGGTGCTCAACCGCGGGATGGACGCCGATCGAAGACAGGATCAACAGCAGCACGGATGCGCCCGTGCCCGCCAGTCCCAATACGGTGTTCACTCGGCGGGCGAACCGGCTCCCCGACGCGGCGGCGTGGAGACAGAGGGCTGTTCCGTACAGGACAAGGAGAATCGCCGTGCTGGGCGCCATCGGCACCCTGTCCGCGGCAAAGGCGGCAAGGATGGGATGCCCCACCACCCACCCCGCAAGCGCGACGAGGCCCACCCCCGCTGCCAGGGCGGCGAAGATCGCCCCGAAAACATGCGGGACATACCGCGCTCGCGCTTGGGCGGCAACCTGTTCGGGTGATTGCGCCATCGCTCCGATCTTCCAGAATGCCGCACAGCCGCCTGCGTGACCGGCTTAGTTTCGGAAATGACTTAGCTTTATAGTATAGTGACGGTCTGTTGGAAGTCAAACGGCATGCCGGATGAACAGGCAGTCAGCTCTGGTGTGCCGTCAGCTTTGACGGCACGTTAGGGAGTCGAATTCGCTGCCGCCAATCCCGGACGAGGCCCCTCGACGCGGTTCCGGCCGGCGCTCTTGGCCCGATACAGCGCCTCGTCGGCCTGTTGGATCATCGCCTCGGCCGAACCCGCGGCCGCGGCGTCCGCCACGCCGAAGCTCGCGGTCGGGCGCGACGTTTCAGAACCGACAGTCACGCGGATGGCCTCGACGGCCTGGCGACACCGCTCCGCCAGTCTGCCGGCGCCCTCGGCGTTCTCGTCGGGGACGAGAATCGCGAACTCCTCGCCGCCGTAGCGGGTGGGAAGGTCGATCTCGCGGCATTGGCTGGCGATGGCGGCGGCGATCTCCCGCAGCACCCGGTCGCCGGCCAGGTGGCCATGGGTGTCATTGACCCGCTTGAAGTGGTCCACGTCGCCCATGATGAACGACAGTTGGCCGCCATGTCGCTGGATGCGAGCCCACTCCTGCGCCAGCCGTTCCATCAGCGCCCGCCGGTTGGCCAGCCCCGTCAACGGATCGATCTTGGCATACTCGATCAGCAGGTCCTGCATGTGCTTGGTCCGCAGGGCGGCGTTCACCCGCGCTCGAAGCTCAAAGGCATCGAACGGCTTGGTGACGTAGTCCACCGCGCCAAGGTCCAGGCCTTTGACCTTGTCTTCGGGCCCGCCGGAGCCGGACAGGAAGATCACCGGAATCATGCACAGTTCTTCGTCGGCCTTGAGCGCCCGGCAAACGTCGAAGCCCGACAGGTCCGGCATGTCCAGGTCCAGGAGGATGAGGTCCGGCCTCTCTTTCGCCGCCAGAGCCAGCCCCGACTTGCCGCCGTCGGCGCAGACCACTTCCAGACCCTCTTTGCCCAGTCGGACCCTGGCCAGAGCCAACGCATCCGAGCTGTCGTCCACAATCAGAACCTTCTTCGGCTTTATCACTGCATGCCCTCCGACGCCGTTCGCCGGGGGCGCCCGGCGACAATGTCGCGTGTCAATGCGTGGATGCTGTTCAACGTCAGCCGAGCGTCCTCCACGTCGCCCGCCTTGGCTGCGTCCTCCAGCTTGCGGGCCTGCTCGGTCAGCGCGGGATAGCCGTACCCGCCCCCTGCCCCTTTCAACTGATGAGCCAGCCGCCGCAACTCCTCGTGGCAGTTGTTGGCCAGCCACTTCGACAGCGCCGCGACGGTCTGCGGCAGCCTGGCGACGAACTCATCGATCACTTCCGCCATGTCCGGGTCGCCGGCGAATTCGGACCGAATGGCCTGGTCCGGGAGCGCGGGCGCAGCCGCCGGCTCGGATGGACTCTCCGCGGGCTCGCCCGCCGCGAAGCCCATCAGCCGGGCCAACGTGTTCAGCAGCCCCACCCGATCCACCGGCTTGGTCGCATATTCGTCGCAGCCGGCGGCCAGGCACCTGGAGCGATCGTCGGCCATGGCGTGGGCGGTCAGGGCGATGATGGGA
>JAQTVL010000416.1 GCA_028706835.1 Phycisphaerae bacterium
AAACTTCTTCTCTCCGCTGAAAATGAGTCGAGAGAACTCGGGCTTGATAGACATGATCAGGGTCTTCACCACTCAATTCCTCCGGCTTTCAGGATGCGCTCGTACTCTTGATAGGAAACGATGTAGTAGCCGAACACCTGGTTGTAGCCAACCCGCAGCGTCGAGATGCCGCTCTGGCGGACGAGCTGGGCCTGGTATTCGCCCAGCCAGTCGCGATTGCCGCCAGCCAGCTTCCGCAATTCGTCGAGTTCCGCGTCGAACCCGTCGCGGATGACGCCCCCGTCGCGAACAGCCGCCGGTGCGTCGGGCGAGATCGCCCGCTCGATGTAGTCCGCCAGGTCGTCCAGATTGGTGAACCCCTTGGACACCTCCAGCAGCCACGCCGGCGCGGGATCGACGAGGTTGCTTTCTTCTTCCGCTTGCGTTTTCGCACTCGCGGCGATCCCCACCGCCCCGATCACCCCCTCGATTCCCGGCAATTGCCGCAGCGACCGCGCCAACCCCAGCAAATCCCGCGGCGCCGCGCGGTTCACCGCCAGCCGCGACACCACCCGCTCCACGTCGCACACCGCGTCCAGGAACGTCCGCAGCGTCTTCAGCTTCTCCGGGCGGTCCAGCAGCCATGCGATCGCGTCCTGCCTCGCCTCGATCTGCCCGAGGTCGCGCAGCGGATACACCAGCCACTGCCGCAGCCGCCGCGAGCCCATAGCCGTCACGGTCTGGTCGACCGCGCCCAGCAGCGAGCCCGGCCGCCCGCCGTCGCGCATGTTCGCAAGCACTTCCAGTGCCCGCAGCGTCGTCGCGTCGACCTGGAGGAATTGCGAACCACGGTGCGACGTCAGCCTGCGGATGTGCGACACCGTCGTCTTCTGCGTCTCCTGGAGGTAGTCCAGGATCGCGCCAGCCGCCAGCAGTTCCGCGGGCTCGCCGTCGAAGCCGAAGCCAGCCAGCGTCGTCGTGCCGAAGTGCTCGGTCAACTTGCCGACCGCGGCGTGCCGCTCGAAGGCCCACGGCGGCCGGCGAGTGATGGCCGCGCCGCAGAGCTGGTTGATCGCCTCGCCAAGCTTTCGCTCCGGCGAATCGGCGGCAATCCCCGCATCCGGCAGCAGCACCTCGGCCGGGCGAATCCGGCAGAGTTCGTCCATCAGCAGTTCCGCGTCGGCCACCCCGCTGGCAAAGAACTGACCCGTCGAGAGTTCCACCCACGCCAAGCCAGCCGGCTCGTTGCTCGTTCGACCGGGCAGCACGGCCGCCAGGTAGTTCGCCTCGCGCTCCGACAGGATCGACTCGTCCGTCAGCGTGCCAGGCGTCATCAGCCGGACCACGTCGCGCTTAATCAGCCCCTTGGCCAGCGCGGGGTCTTCCATCTGCTCGCAGATCGCCACGCGATGGCCGGCGCGGATCATCTTGGCCAGGTAGCTCTCGACCGCGTGAAACGGCACGCCGGCCATGGGAATGGCCTCGGGCCCTTTGCTTCGGCTGGTGAGCGCCAGGCCAAGCACCTTGGCGGCGGTCTTGGCGTCGTCCCAGAACAGTTCGTAGAAATCGCCCATGCGGAAGAACAGGATGGCGTCGGGGTACTTGGCCTTGAACGCCTTGTACTGCCGCATCGCGGGGGTCAGGTTGTCGGGCCCAGCCGTCACGTGCGTAGTGATAACAGGCGTGGGCGTGCGATTCAATGAAATGTCAGGAATCAGGCCGCTCCCCCGCCGCACCCGTCACCCCCGCAAACCACTATTATCCTTTGGATCGAACGACGGGTTCATCCGCTCCAACAGATTATCCACCTTCAACTCTCCTCGCTCGCGCAGCGGGGTAATCTCGGTCATGGCCTCCATGACCTGCCTTCGAACGTCGGGAAGCGCGGAATCCTGAATCGCTCGCGAAAACTGGACGACCGACCGGGGATAGATCTTCTTCAACTCGTTCTTGGCTGCATCGCGAACCTTGACGTCACGGGAGTCCAACCGCTCGACCAGGTCGCCCCAGAGTCGCTCGTCAGCCGCCAGCAACCGCCTGCCCGTCTCGAATGGGTCGCCATCCAGCGCAACAACGCGAGAACCATTACAGAGAATTCGTCGACCCTTTGCGTCGAAATACGCTCGATAGCCCGGCGGGCCCAACGCCACCCATCGCGTCTTCTCCTGGTCGAATTCCCAGACCGCTGTCCGCGTGGTCATCAGCATCCGTTGGCCACAGATCATGCTGGCCGTGCCACGCCCCGGATGCAGGTCGGCCGGGTTGCCCATCAACTTCCATTCGCCGTCAAGCCACTGATATACGTCCCCGTTCGCCGCCACTGACAACCGCGACGAACCGAAGCTGAAGGCGACGGTATCAAGGTTGCCGTTCGGCCGGCCGGCCACAACGATATCCTCTGGCTTTGTTCGCCCTAAATGCCAGGCGCCCACACCCGCCACCGGCACGAGATCACGGTACGGTTGCCACAACGCCGATTGGCGGTGCGGAGCAAGTTGCGCATCCGCAGATTCAGCACGTGCGGGCGAGGCAATCGTTTCCATCACGATGCGGAATCCGACATTCCCGCTCCGGTCGCCGGGCACGATACCGTAGCGGTAGGCGGACCGGCAGTTGGCGGGGATGTCGTTCCACCCTCCGCCTCGCAGCACGCGCACCGAACCACTGTCTGGGCCCTTCGGGTCGCTCTTGGGTGAGCTCGCATAGTACGTCTCATCCCGCCAGTCGGCGCACCACTCCCACACGTTGCCAATCATGTCGCAAAGGCCAAAGCCGTTGGCTCGAAACAGGCCCACCGGGGCCGTGCAGGCAAAACCATCGTCCCACTTGAACCCCGCCCACCCGGGAAACCGCGTGGTCGCAGTCGCGTCCCACGCGTTCGCCCAGCCGGCCCCGTCCTCGGCGCGGTCGCCCCAGGGATACACGGTCGTCGTCCCCGCCCGACACGCATACTCCCACTCCGCCTCCGTTGGCAACCGCACTGTTTGACCCGTACGCCGACTTAGCCAGGCACAGAATGCCAGTGCATCCGGGAAGCTGACTTGCGTAACCGGGTGTTCATCGGACTGTTCGAAGCCTGGGTTCCTCCACGACGCGCCATCCGTCCGGTTCCACTTGGTTCCGTCCCAGGCATAAGCCCACCCTTCCCGCTCCGCGCTGGTCTTATAGCCGGTATCACTCGCGAACGTGGCAAACTGGCCGCGAGTGACCTCGCGGACGCCAAGATAAAACGGTTTGCTGATCCTCACCTCGTGCTGCGGGCCTTCGTCCGCACGGTGGCCTGGTTGCCGATCCGAACTGCCCATCAAGAATGTGCCGGCCGAAACCGAGATCAACTTCATGGCTGTCACATCGCCTAAGACCACGGTCAGCGTAGGGGGACGATGTACAGGAGTTGTTCCGTCACAACCTGCCCCCATGATCGCCATGGTCAACAATGCGCCAATAAATGTCCTGTTCATCTGTCACCTCCCTGGGAATTGTGAGATTGCTCTCCCCGCCCCGCTGTTGACGGTCAAGCACTATCGGGTACCGTAACAATCGTCCGTCTTCTTCGCAATCGTGAACCAAGCATAGTGCCAACCCCCGTCAGCCACGAAACGCCCGTCAGCAGCAAACCAAGTTTCACGCTCAACGGATCGAAGCGATAGGCGATTTCGTGCCGCCCAGCCCGTAGTCGGATCGCAGCAATCACCGAGTCCGCCCGCTCGACCGCCACCGGCTGGCCGTCCATCGTCGCCTTCCACCCGGGGTAGAACACTTCGCTGATGACGAGGAAACCGTCCGCAGCCGTCCACGTCCGAATGTCCAGCCCGCCGCCGGGCAACGTTTGCACATTCACGTCGGAGTCGGCCTGCGTGGTCGTCGGTTGCCGTACCGCCCCGGAGATATTTCCGTATAGTTCGGGGTTCTCCAGAAGCACTACCTTCGCAGGGTCGAAACCGGGCGACCGCACTCGCGCCAGCGCAGCGGACTCGTCCTCGACCTGTTCGCCTGAACTCACCCACCACGCGCGAGGCAGGACCCGCGCCGCCGGCTGCCACTGGTGCTCACCGTCCCGCCCGAATCGGCTGGAACCCGCCACGTTCAGAATCGGCATATCCGCAGGTTCGCCATCGTAAACCCGCTCGTTCAGCCGGTCGTGACGCTTCGCATCGACGGTGACGCCGCGAACCGCGTGGACATACCGGTAGTATCGCCCGAGCGCGAGCGGCCAGTAGCCGTTGGCGTTCTCGACGCCCGCCCCCATCGCCGCGTCCGACGCGGCGTAGCGGGAACTCACATCGATGCGGGCCGGCTGGTCACGCAGTTCGGCGGGCAACCCGGCGTGCAACTCGCGCAGCCGTTGCACCGACGCAGACTCGCCGCTGTCGATCGGTTGTAGCGGAAACATCGGCCTGGCAACGAACAGGTCGGCGGCGATGATCGCGGCGATGCAGGCCATGGCGGCCCGCCGATCCAGCCAGCGAAGAGCGACCACCGCGCCAATGGTCGCCAGCATCGTCAGGAGGGCGGTAAGGATCACTGGGTCGGAAAGCGAGACCGGGTAGATCGCCTCGGCGAACGCAGCAGCCGCCGGCTTTCGCGGGTTC
>JAQTVL010000417.1 GCA_028706835.1 Phycisphaerae bacterium
CTGTGCAGTACACCGACAATTTTCAGATTGACCCGACCACCCTCGGGCCGACGGATGTCGTGGTGACCGGTCCGGGCGGCTTCGGCCAGCCTGCGACCTTCCAGGAGGTCAGCGTTTCGGCCGACGGCAAGATGGCCAACGCCGTGTATCGAATCAGTTCGCCGCTCCAGAACTGGCAGTCCAGCGATAACGGGGTTTACACAGTCACGGTAAACCCGGGCGAGGTTGCGGACACCGCCGGAAACACGGTCACGCCTCCCGTCGACTTGATCGGCCCGTTCACGTTCACGATCGCCCTGGAAACCAATGCTCCGACCGCCTCCGCGAACATGGCCGACGTTCCGGACGTGGCGACGCCGGGGCAGACCAGCTACCAATTCATTGTCAACTACACCGATGACACGCGGGTCCGTATCGCCACCTTCGACGATGACGACATTTACGTCATGCGTGACGACGGGGCGATGCTCAACGCCCGCTTCGTCGGGATGAACACGGGCAGTGAGGTGGACGGCAGCCTGGTGCAGGCCGTCTACGAGATCACGCCGCCCGGCGGCTCATGGGATTCGTTTGACATTGGGCACTGGACTGCGTACCTCCGGTCCGGCCAGGTCGCCGACACCTATGGCAACGTGGCAGCCGGCGCGGCCATCGGGTCGTTCGACGTGGGCGATGTAGTGCCTCCGACGGCGTCAACCAGCGCCACCCTGCCTTCCATCGGCTACATGCAGGACAGCTACGGGTTCCAGGTCCATTACCTCGACAACATCGCGATGAAGACGTCCACGATCAGCAATGGCGACGTGGTCGTCACCGGGCCGAACGGCTACAGCCAGCCGGCGACGGTGGCCCACGTCGATTCCATGTCGAACGGCCCTCGCCGAACGGGGTCCTACTCGATCACCGGCCTCAACGGCGACCCGTTCGATGCCAGCTACAACGGCATCTATTCAGTGGACGTACTTGACGGAGCCGTCCGGGACACCAGCGACAACCTGATTGTCGGGGGGGTGTTGGAGGACACGGCCGGGGATCCCGTCAAGATGGTTGTCAACATTCCAACGGTCATTGCCAACGACGTCATCGACGTGAACAAGGACCCGGAGAGGTTTACGGTGATCTACTCATCGTACTTCCTGGTCGCCCCGACGATCTACGTGCCGAACTGGGCCACGGATCGCGGCATCGACACGGCCAGCATCGACGGCAACGACGTGATTGTCACGGGCCCGAACAATTACCGGGGGGCCGCCTCCGTGGTCGGTGCGCCGACCGTGACGCAGTATAACGACACCGTCATCGGCACCGACCCGGTCACCGGCGTCGATATCTACAATCGCGTTGTCCTGGAGGTGTCGGTCGTCTATCAGGTTCAGCCCCCGTCCCCCACGCAGGGCTGGACCGAGAATTACGCCGGCGAATACGACATTTCCGTCAACCCGAACGAGGTGTTGGACCAGGGGCGTTCGCTGGGCGGGGGCAAGGTCGGCGTGTTCAACTGCGTCATCGGCGACTATCCGTTTGGCGTGGCTCAGGCGCCCAACTTGCTGAATTTGAACGACGCATTGGGTCATCCCCTGACCACCTATACGTTCAAGGTTCGCTACGTTGGCAACAATAAGATCGCGTTTGCCAGCATGGACAGCAACGACGTGGTCGTTTCGGGGGCGTTGCTCGACGGCACGACCGTGACGCTGCCGGCGACCCTGGTTGGGGCCCCTCGCCCCGCGGGCAACGGCTCGCCGCGCGTCGCGACGTATCAGATCACCGCCCCCGGCGGAACCTGGGATGCGGCCGACCGCGGCACGTATACGGTCCAGATGCAAGGCGACCAGGTGACGGATATCCTGGGCCATCCCGTTTCCGCCGGCGACATCGGAAGTTTCGTCGTAGGCGACGTGACGCCCCCGTCGGTCTTCGGCACGCCCCCTTGGGTGCTGGTGACGGGCATGACGACCAGCATCGATTTCTGGGCCGTCTATAGCGACAACGACGCGGTCAAGGCCAGCACGATCGGCGCCGGGGACATCACTCTGATGGGGCCGAACAACTTCCTCCGCAGCGCCGACATGACGCTGCTGGATTCCCCGGTCGACGGGGCGCGGCGGATGGTGCAGTACGGCACGACGCTGCCGGGCGGACGGGAATGGAACGCCAATGACAACGGATCCTACACGGCGTTCGTGGAGACCGACGCCATCGAAGACGTCAACGGCAACGCCATCACCGGCGGGACGCTGAAGGACCAGACCAACAACGATATGGCCATCCTGGTCGACATCCCGGTCCTGGCCGCGCCGGACATTATGTTCACCAACTCCAACCCCTACCAGTTCATCGTCACCTACAGCGATTTCAGCCTCATCGATCCGGTGCTCTATGGCGTCCAGGGCATCGATCCAGCCTCGCTGGACAACAATGACATCGTCGTCACCGCCAGGATCGGCCAGCAGACCTACAACCAGAACGCGACTCTCGTCAACACGTTCCTGCTGAACTACGATGCGACGGCGGGGGTCTACACGCAGGTTGCGGGCGTGTACACGGTGGGCGCTCCCATGTGGATCGGCCAGTGGAACGAGCAGGCGGCCGGCGAATACACCGTCACCATTCAGCAGGGCGAGATCACCTCTCCGGCCGGCTACACGATGGCCGGCACAAAGACGGCCGGCGATAAGATCGGCTCCTTCAATGTCCGCATCGGCGATTACCCTGTCGGCTCGCTGACGGCGACCGACGTCCTCACGCTCCCCTCCGGCGAGCACACGTTCCAGATCGCCTGGTATGATGACACGGCCATCAATACGGCGACCCTTGGGATCGCTGATGTCGAGGTGGTTGGGCCCGGCGGTGTCGTCATGCCCGTCACGTTCGTGGGCGTGGACCAGCCGAATCCGGGCAGCCCGCGTGTCGCGACCTACAGCGTCGCGCCCGCCGGCGGCATCTGGACCACCGCCGACATCGGGGAATACACCATCTCGGTCAATGCGGATCAGGTCTATGACAACGACGGCAATTCGGCGCCGGCGATGGTTCTCGGCACGTTCAGCGTCGGCGATGTCACCAAGCCGACCGCGAACGTCTATATGGCCAACAACCGGTTTACCGGCATCCAGAACTCGATCCAGTTCATTGTTCGCTACGCCGACAACGTCGCCATCGACGTGTCCATGCTGGACAGTGGCGACGTTCGCGTGCTTGGCCCCAACAGCTTCAACGAGCCAGCGCTGTTCAGGGCGGTCGATATCACGACCGACGGCCCGTCACGCCTGGTCACCTACGAAGTCACGCCCGCGGACGGGTCGTTCGACTTCTTCGACAACGGCGTGTATCGGTTCGCCATCCAGGGCGACCAGGTGGCCGACACGTGGGGCAACTACGTCACGCTCCTGACCGCTCCGCTGTTCACGGTCGACATTCCGCAACTCGTTGTGACCAACATCAACGCGGTCAACAGTCTGCCGCACCAATTCTCGGTTATCTACAACGACCCGTTCGGCAACGGCCTGAATGTGACGACCCTGAGCGGGACGGACCTGAGGGTGACCGGGCCGGGCGGCTACAACCAGATGGCCACGCTTGTCAGTTACGTGGTGGTCAACCAGACGGCGTCGCCCGCCGGCATGTTGGACACCCAGGTGATGGCGACCTATACCGTTCCGCCGCCGGCGGTCGGCCAGTGGGATATCACCAACGGCGGCATGTATTCGGTCACGCTCAACCCGAACGAAGTCACGGACATGGCCGGCCGGGAAGTGGCGCATGGGTTGCTGGGCACGTTCCGCAACCGCGTCGGCGACGACCCCACCGTGCTCTCGCCGATTGTCATTCCCGATGTGTTGACCTCGACGGGCGGGGCGGTCCAGTTCAACGTCACCTACTCCGATAACGTCGCGATTGATCTGGCCACCCTCGGCGACAACGACGTCCGCGTGACCGGGCCGGGCGGCTTCGTTCAACTCGCCCATCTCGCCGCGGCCGTGCCCTCCGGCGGCGGCAAGACGGTTGTCGCCACCTACGAGGTCACCTCCGCCGATGGGTTGTGGAACCACAAGGATAACGGCGTTTACCTGGTGGCGTTCGTCGGCGGAAGCGTCGCCGACACCAGCGCCAATCCGGTCGTCGGGCCCGCGACCGGGCTGTTTACCGTGAACGTGCCTTCGCCCGACCCGACTCCGACCGTCGGCGTCACGGCCGTTAATATCTCGGTTAAGGGCGCGACGACGTACACGTTCACCGCATCCTTCGACGACGATCTGGCCGTCGACGTGTCCACCATCGGCGACGACGATTTCCTCGTCACCGGGCCGAACGGCTTCAGCACCTTCGCCACGCTGGTCCCCGGGAGCATCAGCCCGCCGACGGATTCAGCCGCGGTGACAGCCGATTACCAGTTCACGCCGCCCGGCGGGTTCTGGGATGCCGCCGATGTGGGCGCCTACACCATCACGCTCCAGCCGAACTCGGTCCTGGACACCGACGCCCCCGTTCACGCCGTGCCGACGGGAGTGGCCGACACGTTCTTCGTCAATATCTCGGTGCCCATGCTTGGCCGGTTCGGTAACAAG
>JAQTVL010000418.1 GCA_028706835.1 Phycisphaerae bacterium
GCGTGGTATACTACTTCGGTCGGGTCCGTCCGACGAGAAACTCGCGATCAGAGCATGTCTGAAGTCCGATTGCTCCCTTTCTCGCCAACGCTCCTAACTTCACGGCCTGAATGGTGGCCACTTTCAACATCGGCCCGGAAAGTAAAACGCGGGTCGGCGACGCCCAACTCGACAGGAGATCACATGGGCAAGAAGATTTATGTGGGCAATCTCGGTTACGACGTGACCGATGCGGCGCTTCAGACGTTGTTCGCGCCCCACGGGACGGTGCAGAGCGCACAAATCATCATCGACCGTTCGACCGGCCGGAGCAAGGGCTTCGGGTTCGTCGAGATGGGGACCGAGGATGAAGCCAAGGCGGCGATCGCGGCGCTGAACGGCCAGGACAACGGCGGCCGGGCGTTGACCGTCAACGAGGCCAAGCCCCGCGAAGAGCGTCCGGGCGGCCGCAGTGGCGGCGGCTACGGCGGCGGCGGACGCCGCTACTAAGACGCAACGATGTTTGGGCCTCCGGCATCCGCCGGAGGCCCTTTTCTTGCTGCCCCGACCTCACGGATCAGGAGTCTGGATCATGCCAAAACTCGGCGCCATCAACGTGGCCGGAAAGTCTGGGGCCCTTTACAAGTTCATCGCCTATTCGTTGGATACGACGTTCAAGGAGCATCGCCCGGCCGTCTGCGTCGTCACCCGGCGACACCAGGTGCCCGCGACCGGATCGTTCAAGCATCACCCGATCGCGATCGACCAGACCGACGACCTGCGTCAGTTCCTGGCCTGCAACCCGGGGCCTCGCCCGTCCTGCGGGGCCAACTGCATCTGCGTCCATGCCGAGAAGGATGAAACAGCTCGCATGGCGATCTGTAACGATTTGCGAAAGCAATAGCTGCCCATGCGTGGCGGCGACCCGTGAGGCGTCGGCCGGTTGACCCGCGCCCTCGGGCGAGACACTGCCCTCCAAGACCCCGAGCAATCCGTTCCTGCTTCCTCCGCGGAGAATACGTATGCGATTAGTCCTGGTAATGCCGACCGGCGTGCGCGTGGGTTACGACGACTACTTCTCGAGTTCCCCCCTGGGCATTGAGACCCTCGCCGCACATGCCCGGGCCCATGCCGATGTCGCCCTGATCGACATGCGCGGCCGGGGCCACGACATCGACGCCCATGCCGATCAACTCCTGGCCATGCAGCCGGATGTCCTCGGCATCAGCGTGAACAGCGCTCCGCACACCAACTACGCGCTCGCCCTGGCCAAGGCACTCAAACACCGACAGCCGGACCTGCTCCTCCTTGTTGGCGGCCAGCAGGCAACGTTCCTCACCCACGAGATGCTGACTCCCGGCCACATCGACGCCGTGATTCGGGGCGAAGGCGAATTCGCCCTGTGCGAGATCCTCGCAGCCAAGGGAAACTACCGCGGCGTCGCCGGCGTTTCGTGGCGCGACGGCGATGCCATCCGCAACGAACCGGACCGCCCATTGATTCAGGAGATCGACACGGTCCTGACGCCCGCACGCGAACTGCTGGCTGATCGCTCCCGCTATCGCATGGGCGCCTACCGCATCGAGGGCGTCGAGTCGAGCCGAGGCTGCCCTTTTGCCTGCGCGTTCTGCTCGGTCCGCAATTTCCACCGCGGCAAATGGCGACCCAAGAGCGTCAGCCGCGTTATGCGGGACATCGACGACGTGCTGGCTCGCTACTCCGAGCCGAAGGTGATCTACTTCGCCGACGACAACTTCTGCAACGACATGGAACGCGTCGAGGCGATCTGCCGGGCCATCGTCGAACGCCGCACGAAGGCATATTTCTGGTGCCAGGGACGCGTCGATGTGCTGGCCCGGAACCCCGCCGTCGTCGAATGGATGGGCAAGGCGCACTTCTCCGCCGTTCTGGTCGGCCTGGAGACCCCCAACCCGCGGCAGTTGAAGGAGTCCCGCAAGGGCATCTCCGTTGAACAGATGACCCGCGCGACTGAATTGCTTCACGCCAACGATATCGGCCTGTGGGGCACGTTCATCCTCGGCCTGCCGGGCGAGACCCGCGAAGAGACCGAAGCGACCGGCGCGTTCATCGGCGCTGCCGACGTGGACGTGGCCCAGATCACGGTGGCCACCCCGGTCCCTGGGTCCGACCTGTACGACAAGGCGAAGGCGTCAGGCGAGATTGTCGAGCACAACTGGGACGCCTACGACTTCACGTCGCCGACCATGAAGGACCAACTCCCCAGGGCCGACATGGACGCGATCATGCACCGCGCCTACTCGCAGGTGTACCTGAGCAAGCGATTCCTCCTCAGCCTGTTCTCGAAGCGAACGAACCTCTCTCGCCTCCGCCGCACCGCCCTGCGGACGTTTGCGTCCTGGATCTGGATCCTTGCGAAGCAGGGACTACGGAACTGGTTCACCCGCCTCCGCCGCCTCGGCCGGGCCCCAGCCGTCGTCGAGACGCCCTTGCCCATTCCGCCAGCGGCGGCGATTTCCGAATCCGCCCCTGTGGACGCAGCCGGCGAGTAGCGATCTGTCAACCGCCGACCTTTCGTATCGGCACGCCGCGGGATACGCGGAAAGGGCGACGTAGAAGATGTCGGCTTTCGGGTCGTAGCCCAGCGACGTCCCGGACAAGCAGCCCGGGTTCATTGTCGTCTTGGCCAAGTCTTTGGCCATGAACGGTGGCGGAAACGGCGTGACGGTCTTCCGGGTCTTCCCGCCGTCGGTCGACTCGTGAATTAAGGAGATTCGCACCGGGTTGGCGGCCTGGGGTTAGCAGCAGGATTCCGGGCCATTTTAGGCTGGACAAGTGATTGTGCGTTTGCCAGAATAGACCCTACATATTGTGGTAAGTTTGGTTTCGGGTCCAGATTGTGTAGATGATGCTGGCCTAAGACACTCTAGTTTGTCGTGCCGGTCGAGTGACCAGCGGGCGGGAATAGGCGCTGGTTGTCAAGTCTTTGTGTCGGCGGGGATTTTGTGAAGAATTGTTGGCTGGGGTTGCCTAATATGCCCCGGTGGTTCTCGTAGCGGCTCAGAGCGGGCGTTCCGCCCGTCACATCAGGGAGGCTGCGACATCTGTCGCGGGGCGCTGATTCAGTTGTGAAGACATTGAACGTCGTCGGAAACTCGCCGGCCCGCGTCCGGACTATCGGATCGCCTTCTTGTCGTGGCGAGACGCCGCTCACGCATCACAGGACCGTCCGATTGACTCGTGCAACTTGGCGGCGGCCGACATAGCCGCCTGACAGCAGATGTCCCCGTCGTTACCGAAAGGATTACGCCATGGCACACGGATCGAACAGCAACCGGGCCAGGAGACTTCGCAAGCAGCAGCGCCACGGGCATCGCGTGCGGGCGGCGGAGGCCCTCAGCAGCGGGCCAATGCTTGAGAATCTCGAGCAGCGTATGCTTCTCAACGCCTACAGCTTCGCCAACGCCGCCCCCATCACGATCAATGACGGCGTGGCGGCCACGCCCTACCCCTCGACCGTGGCCGTCTCAGGCGTGGTGGGCAACGTGTCCCACGTGACCGTAACGCTGAGCGGGCTCTCGCACACATTCACCGCCGACCTGGGCGTCGAGTTGTCCGGTCCAACCGGGGCTAACACCCTGGTCATGTACCAGGCCGGCGGCGGCAACCCTGTTGTCGGGGCCAACCTGACCTTCGACGACGATGCCGGCGGGTCGGCGCCTTCGCCCATCGTGTCAGGCACCTACCAGCCAAGCGTCAACGCCTATCCGACTGACCACGGCGTCAACGGCGGCGCCATGTTCGGCCCGGCCCCGGCGCCGTCGGGCGTCCATCTGCTGTCCAATTTCGACGGCCTCAATCCCAACGGCACATGGAACTTGTGGGTCGCCGATCTGTGGGCCTCGAACACCGGCGCCATAGCGGGCGGCTTCTCCCTCGACATGACCACTGATTCGCTCACCTATGACGTCTCCGCGCCGGGAGACCATGCGCTGACCCTGCGACGCAACGGGGCCGCCCTGGAAATCCTCGACAATGGAGTCGTGGTCAATTCCCAGGCCTACGTCGACACCAACTCGGTCATCATCAACGGCGGCGACGCCAGCGACACACTCACCGTAGACAGCAGCGGCGGCCTGATCGCCGTCAGCGACCATATCCATTTCAACGGCGGCGCGGGCGTCGACACGCTGGTTCTGTCCGGCGGCGCGGCCGACACCGACACCTACACCGCCGGCCCGGACACCGGCTCCGGCCAGAGCGTGCTGGTCAGCGGCGGCAGCACCCAGACGATCCAGTTTGCCGGCCTGGAGCCGATCGTCGACACGGTGGCCGCCGCGACCCTGATCGTCAACGGGACGGACACCGCCAACGCAATTACGTATATCGCCAACCCGACCGACGCGACGCTTGGGCGGGTTAGCGTGGACAACCAGGAGTATATCGACTTCAAGAACAAGACCGCCCTTGTCATCAACGGCGGCGGCGGCAGCGACGAGATCAGCATTAACAACTCCGCCACGCCAACCGGGCTGACCGGCGGCATCACGGTCAACGGTAACGATCCGACCGCCAGCGACACGCTGATCGTCAACGGCGTGGCCG
>JAQTVL010000419.1 GCA_028706835.1 Phycisphaerae bacterium
TCCCCGTCCTCCTGGAACCGCACGCCGGAATCCTTGTCGGGCTGGTCGTTGGCCACGCGGTATATCTGGACCGCCGCCCCGCGGAACTGGCCGAGCTCCGGCGTCATCTCGAACTTGAGCTTAGGCTGGCGCGACACGGGGGCATCCATACGCATCGTCCTGCTGCCCAACGCCTCCCGCGGGGCAACTCCGTCGATCCACGCCCGGACGAACACCTGGGCGGTACCAAGGTCAGCCGACTGATACGTTCGCACGGGCGGCGGGACCGTCACCATCGCGTCGCCGGGCGGCGGCTGCTGGATCGGCGAATCGGCCTTCCCCGGCCCCTCGACGCCGAGGAACGGCTCGCGGGTGGCCGGGTCGGGCTCACGGCTGGCGTTGCCGTAGATGGTGTCCTGGCTGGTCATAGGCCGGCAGGCTGGAACCGCCGCCAGGACAAGGGCCATCGCCGCAATGGTGAGGAAAGACTTCATCCCAAGTATGAGGCTATGGGACAATGGCCTGGTTGTCAACGAGCGTTTGCCGCACTTTCGGTTTGATGTGGAATATCCCCATCGCGGAGTCGGCTGGCAACGGTTTAGGTCCTCGATTATCACGCGGCGAGTTCCCCAACTGGCGACGGGGGCGACGCATGGGGCGCAAGGCAAAGGCCCGTCGGGTTTTACCGATGGGCCTTTGCGAAAGCGGGTGATGGGACTTGAACCCACGGACATTCACGTTGGCAACGTGATGGACTACCACCGCTAAGTCTCGCACGCGTAGAGCGTTACGGCTCTCCAAATACTCGCGTGCAGCACAGTTGCAGCGCAGAACGAAGGTTCGATCACCTGTTGCCTGTAGCTACCACACGGGTCTTTCCCGCGGCAGAGCGGGCAGGGACCGACCTTCGCGCGGCCCTTCTCTTCGGCGGCCGAATGAGCTTGTGCCCACTGGTCCGTTCTCGCTTGCGCAGGTAGGCAACGATGGCGTCAAGGTCATTATTGAACTGCGCCGCGATTGCCCTGCGGTTACGCCGCACTTCTTCAACAATCGGGTCTTCAATCATGGCTCTTTCTCTCCTCGCCCATCAACTCATTGGGCGTACAGACGATCGGCATCTCGTAACCCAAAGAGCGAACCAACCGGCCGATCCCACCCAGGATCACGGCATTGGCCAAGTGCGTGCAGTTCCACGTCAGCAGGACGTCGACCTGATAGACAGTAGCGATCGACAAGTGCAACGCATCCAGTCTGGCCACACGCGGAAGCGAACTCCTACGCAGCAACGTTCCGGCCAAGTCTTGCGCCTCCTGCGTCACGGTTAGAACCGGCAGATCAGCAAGTGCGTGGATTCGTCTTGCGGCGGCATCGGCGTCGCCCTTGCCAGCCTCCTCCAACACAAGCTGCGACACGCAAAGGCTGAACTGGCTGCGGCGTTCCTTCCACCACTCCCGAGTGACCTCCTGCTGGCCCGCCAAGATGATATCCCGGCTCGGCTTGGCCGTCAGGTAGCTGACGATCGTCGTCTCGATGTACACTCGCTTCTTCATCCGCCGCCAACCCGTCGGCCTGCGTGATCGTCTCGTTGCCCGCACAGGATATACTACCGCCGTTTCGCCTTTGAAGCGAGGGGCCGATGCCGTCAAAGAACGCTGCCACCGCGATTCCGTTGCCACGCAGCTGGCCGGAACGGATCAAGTCTGCCATCCTGCACACGATCTCGCTTGCCCACCTGGCCATCACTCACGCCCGAGGTTGGGCGGCCGATGCCGTCAACCCGCGTGCCCGTCAGGCGGCTGACATCGAGCGGCTGGGAACCGAGGTCGCCATGCTTCGCGAGGAGCTGGCCGTCAAGGACGCCCGACTACGCCGCACGTTCCCGCATCGCCGGCCGCACTACCTGCCCGCCGACCGGATGCGAATCCTGGAACTCAAGGCCGCTCGTGGCTGGTCGCTGGCCCAGGCCGCCAAGGCGTTCCTGGTCGATCAGCAGACCGTCGCCGACTGGCTCGAGCGGGTGGACGAGTCTGGCCCGGCCGCCCTTGTACAAATTGCCGAGCCGGCCAACAAGTTTCCGGCGTTCGTCCGTTACGTCGTCCAGCGGCTGAAGACGTTGTGTCCGACGCTGGGCAAAGTCAAGATCACCCAGGCACTGGCCAGGGCAGGGCTGCACCTTGGCGCGACGACTGTCCGGCGGATGCTCAAGGGGCCGCCGGCTTCGCCAGAGCCAGTCGGCTCGACTGGCCGAAACGGGCTCGTCGTCGATTCTGCCGGCGAGGCCGCTCGTGTCGTTACCGCCAAGCGGCCCAACCACGTCTGGCACGTGGACCTTACGGCCGTGCCGATCGTCTCCGGCTACTGGGCCACGTGGCTGCCGTGGTCCCTGCCGCAAATCTGGCCGTTCTGCTGGTGGGTCGCCGTGGTCGTTGACCACTTTTCCCGCCGCGTCATGGGCTTGGCGGTCTGGAAGAAACCGCCGACATCGCAGCAGGTTCGAGAGTTCTTGGCCCGCACGATCCGGGCGAACGACGCCACGCCGAAATACATCATCTGCGACAAGGGCTGCCAGTTCTGGAACGACGGCTTCAAACGCTGGTGCAAGCGGAAGCGCATTCGCCCACGCTTCGGGGCTGTTGGTCAGCATGGGAGCATCGCTATCGTCGAGCGATTCATCCGGTCGATGAAAGACGAGTTCACGCGGCGAATCTTGCTTCCGCTGCGACAAGCAGCCATGTCGAACCAGGCCAAGCAGTACGCAGTCTGGTTTAACCAACACCGCCCGCACACGTCGCTGGCAGGCCGAACGCCGGACGAGGTCTACCACGGGAAGCACCCCGCCAGCCGCTACCCGCGCGTCGAGCCGCGAGCACGCTGGCCACGCGGGTCCAGGTGCGCCACGCCGAACGTGCCAATTCGAGGCAAGCCAGGCGCTCGATTGGAACTCGTCGTCACCTTTCATGCGGGCAACAAGAACTTGCCCGTCGTTCAGATCAAGCAAGTGGCGTAGACGTAGGTCGCCATCGGCCATCGCCGCGCTATCGGTCTGCGCTGGTTCCGCCGCAACGGAGCGCCCACGCGAGCCAACCGTCTATTCGGATTTCAAGGATCTGTTGTCTCGGGCATCAACGCCCGAACATTTTCCTCACAAAGGTCGCTGGACCATTACAGGGGCGCAAGAGCAAGGCCCGCCGGGGTTTACCGACGGGCCTTATCGCAAGCGGGTGATGGGACTTGAACCCACGACATTCACGTTGGCAACGTGACGCTCTACCACTGAGCTACACCCGCACATAGCCACCTAACGAACTGTTCGGCCGGCTCCTACATCGCATATTTTACCGAACGGCTCTAGCTTTGCAAGACTGGTTTTTGCAGCATCGCTGAGCGGATCATTCGCCGAGAACGCAAGCGGCCGGTCTGAGGCCGGCCGCTTGTCGGGGCGCAAATCTTGTTCGAAACCGCTCAGGCCGTGTGGCGGCGACGCAGGTGGCCGCGGATCATCGCCAGCCCGCCCAATGCGAGAAACGCGATGGTTGCGGGTTCGGGGGTCGGGCCCGTCTCGCCGGAATAATACAGCGTCCGCGAGCCGGACACATTCTTGTCGGGTGCGTAGCCGTCCGGCCAGGTGTAGCCGGAAGGAAGCGGCGAGTTTGCGTCGGCGTGGCCGCGGATGACGGCGAGGCTGCCAACCAAGCCTGGGTCGAGGGCGCTCGCGGTGACCGTTCCGACCGCTTCGAGAATCAGACTGCTCTCCCCGATATAGCCATAGAGGGCGACGTTGGTGACCTCCATGGCCCAGAGGACGACGTTGGTCCCGCCGGTCGGGGCGGTGGTGCCGACGATCACGAAGTCATCCCCGTTTGCATTGCCGCCAACGCCGTTGAGGCTTACCGTTCCGGGGACGGGCGGCGTAGTGGCGCTGGTGAACTTGAAGTTCAGTGACACATCGGCGCCAAACATCGTGCCGCCGGTGAGCTTGCGGTAGTATAGCGGGGTGCCTTCCTGATCGGGATCAGTCATTGGCCAAGGGGTGTAGTAGGCGGTGGCTTCTCCGCCCAGGCTGGCTGACCCAACCAGCGTGTCGTCCGCCGTGCCGTTGAAGCTATAGGTCAGCGCCTTGGTCCCAAACTGAATGTCAAGGTAGTCGATGCCTGGGATGATCGGATCGGCGCTAACGGGCGCGCACAAGCCGACCAGAATGGCCACAGCCACCGCGCATGTTGACGCTCGCGCGAGCGAGTGCCCCATGGGACACCTCCATCCAAGTTGTAGCGGACTATTGGCGGGGGGCGTTCTCTCTCACAAGAATGCTCTCACCGCCACCTTCTCACTGCCCATGTGTGTAGCAAATGGCGTGCCAGAAACGGATTACGTAAGGAGAACAACTCGCATCAAATGCGTAAGAGTCTGATAATCAAGGACTCGCGGAGCACAAAAAAGAAATGGGTTGCCCCGCAATCCTGTTCGGCACGCGGTTTGCTGTGGGGAGGCGTGGCGGTGGAGTGAAGCGGCGGCGGCAACGGTCAGGGGCTCGGTGGACGGTCAGGGGCTCGGTGGACGGTCAGGGGCTCGGTGGTCGGAG
>JAQTVL010000420.1 GCA_028706835.1 Phycisphaerae bacterium
CGTCGATGGTGACGGTGAAGGCGGTGCCCATCAGCGATGCATTCTCGCTGACCTGCGGGAAGAGGTGAAGCTGCGTACACAGCTCAGCCGACAGCGGCAGGCAGAGCAGCCCCCGGCCGAACTTCAGCATGAAGTTGACGGCCTCGGGCGTGATCTTCTCGGCGGCCATGACCAGGTCGCCCTCGTTCTCGCGATCTTCATCGTCGACGAGGACGATCATGCGTCCGGCGCGGAATTCGTCCAATATCTGCGGAATGCTCGAAAACGGCATTACGGTCACTCCAAGAAGAAGCGGTCAGCGATCAGCTCTCAGCGTTCAGATCACGGCATTTCCCGGACTGATGGCTGACCGCTGAACACTGAAAGCTACTCGTGCAGTTGAGCGGTCGCCAGGCGACGCACTGCCACCACCGAGTAGTTTATGCCCGCCAGCGTTGTCATGATCGCCGTCAGCCAGACGAGCACCTCGCGGCTCCACCCCAGGTGCATCCGCACGAGTTCCGGGCCGATCACGATCGATCCGACCAGCGCGAGTTGGAGGAACGTGCTGGCCTTGCCCAGGATCGCCGGCCGGACGGCGATCTCGACGCCCATCATGCGAATTACCAGGTAGCCGATCACGCACCACAGGTCTTTGCCGACCACCACCGCCGCCAGCCACAGCGGCAGCGGGAAGTAGCTGTGTCCGTCCATCCCAGCCCGGACGAGCACCAGAAAGCAGACCAGCGCGAGCACCTTGTCAGCGGCCGGGTCCATCACCCGGCCGAGCGCCGACTGGGCGGAAAACCGCCTGGCCAGGAACCCGTCCAGCCAGTCGCTGAACGCGATCCAGAGGAACAGTGCGATCACCATCCAGCGCAGCCGGTCGCTGTGCCGGCTGACCCACAGCAGCGAGCCGAGGGGCACCACCAGGACAAGCCGACTAGCCGTGATCAGGTTGGGAAGTGCCCGACGCATTTTGGTGATCGGCATCGAAAGTTATCGTACCCGGAAACGGCCCCGGGGACAAGTCGGGACCGGCTCGTCAATCGCACATCGGGTGGCGTGGCCATGGCGCCCGGGAACTACTGGCTTTGCGGCGGCCAGGTGTTTGCCGGCGGCGGGACCGGGACGTTCGGCATCTGCCAGGCCTGCGGCGCCGCGGATTCCTGTGGCGGGGTGGCGGCAAGCGACTGCCGCCTCCGCACGCGTTCCTGGCGGGCCAACTCCATTCTGACGATCACGGCGCAGGCGAGAAGAATCAGGCCAACGGGTATTGCCGTAACCAGGAGGTACCCTTGAATGCGGCGGTTTTGGCTGTGCGTGGTGGCCAGTATCTTGATCGCCCAAGCGCCGATGCCCAGCATCAGGACGCCGACGACAAGCATCGGGATAAATGCGTGCCGCCACCCCTGCGAAAGTTGGTGACGACGCCGCGGCGCCGGCGGGCTGAGCGTTGGGCGAGGCATGCCGAGGTCCGGCAACACGTCGTCGGCGTACAGATCGGCGGCCGGCGGGGCGGTTGTGCCAGCCGGTGCGGCCGGCGGGTCGCCGGCAGCCGGCAGCGGCGGGGCCACCATGCTGCCCGGGTTGTCCAGGTCGATGGGCTGGAAATCATCCGGCTGAATCGCCGCCCCGAAATTCGCCCCGCCGGCCAATGCGCCCAGCGCATCGGCGGCGTGGACCTTGGGCTTGATCTGGATTGCGTCGCCGGGCGAGGGCTGTGAGGGGTTTTGCGTCATTGTCTCTCCTGCGGTGTCGCCGATCGCGGCACGTCAGTTGGCGGAGTAATCCATGGTTGGCCAACTGGGAATGGAATCCTGGTTGTGATAGAGGTAGAGCACCTTCGGCGCGATCATGTTCTCCGCCTGCTGGAGCGGGTTGGCCGCCTTGCCGCCCAGCGACGGCAGCGGCGCCCGGCTGGCCAGCAGGTCCGACAAACGCATCCCTCGCGGCCTGTAGACAGTCACCGTGGGGTTGCTCACGCCGGCTCGCCGGCCGGCTTCCTTGTATGCATCATCCAGATAGCCGATCGCGTCGACCAGCCCGAGGGTTTTGGCCTCGTCGGCGGTGTAGACCTTGCCGTTTGCGATCGCCCGCAACTCGTCCCGGGTCTTCTCCTTGAGCCCCGGCCGGCCCTCGCGGATCACGTCGATGAACCGCTCATACGCGGCCTCGACGAGCCCGTTCAGATAGGCCTGCTGGTCCGGAGTCATGTCCTTAAACATGCTGGGGACTTCCTTAAACGGCGTGTGCTTGGAGATGATGACGACGGGCTTGACGCCGAGCTTCTCCTCGAGGCCCTGGCGGGCGTTGAAGGTGGTCATGATCACCCCGATATTGCCCGTCCAGGTGGTCGGCTCGGAATAGATGCAATCGGAGGCGACGGAGATATAGTACCCGCCGCTGGTTGCGTAGCCGCCCTGGGACACGAGGATCGGCTTGCCGCTGCTCGCCTTGAACTGCCGCACCGCCCGGTTGATCTGCTCGCTGGAGGAAACCAGTCCGCCGGGCGTGTCGATCCGCAGAACGACCGCACAGACATTCTTGTCCTCGGCCAGGTCGTCCAGCAGCCGAACGGCGAACTGGGCCATGTTGCCGTCCACGATGTCGTAGAGCGGCACGACAGCGACGATCTTCTCGGACTTGCCTTTGCGAATATCCTGCGTGGCATACTCGTGACCGCCGCCGGCGCCGACAGCTACGCCGATGAACACGAAGAACGCCCCCCAGCCCAGCAGGTTGATGACGAGGAAGATGATCCAAGCCCGGCTTCGTCGCGGCGGCTGGGACCACCACGGCGGCGGGTACATTGGCGGATTGGGCGGCGGGGGCAATTGCTGGCCCTGGGGCTGGCCAGGATAGACCGGGTTGGCGCGGGGCAGGGGGGCCTGCCCGGCTTGATCGGGGCGATACGACGGCGGAAACTGGTCGCCCGGCTGAGGATCGGACGGGGTATCGTTCATGGCGTGATGAGCCTCCGCAGGCAAAGCCCGGTCTCGGGCACGTGTCAGAGTTCGTCGTCTTCGGCGGTTCGCCTGAGCGATGGCCGCGGCTCCAGCGCCGGCGCGGGTTGCTGGAGGGCAAACAGGTAATCTAAACGCACCGGCGTCGGAGGTCAAGCACGACCCGCACGACCCGCACGACAGCACGACCCGCACGACGGGCGCATGACCGTAGCTGCGTATCCCCTCCAGGCCGCGGAGCGGCCATAGAGATTAGCCCATGGCGCAAGCCAATGGTATCTACACAAGTCCGTTGGCAGGCATCGATCGAGGATAGCGCACTCGACGGCAAGAGCTGTTCGACCTCGCTCAGGGCAGGCGAATATCTGTTTGTGGAGTGCGGTGTCGAGGCCGCCGCAGGCGGTCGAGGCACCGCTTTCCCGGACTAGCGGGGTCCTCGCGCCAAGCAAAGCGGTGCCTCGCCCGCCGTTCGATTCGCTGCGCTCGCGAGCGGCGGACTCGACACCGCACTCCACAAACAGCGAAGATGGAGCGGGAAAGGCTCTGTGGTCGAGGACGTTGGACTTGTGTAGATACCAATGGCTTACGCCATGGGCTGAATTCCTCCGCCCCATCCGGGGCGGGCCGGCGCCGGGCCAAGTCTACCGAGCGCTGTTACGGTCATGCACCCCCGCACGACCCGCATCCGACCCAGGGCAATCGCATCAAAAGTCCCCGGTCCTGGCGGGTGAGGACGCGGGGCAAGTAGTCGCGTGGCTCCAGCCGCAGCACAGCCGCCTGGTTTTGATGCCGACTTTGTGGCGGGTCAGGGCCTTGGGCAGGTTCAGGGCGATTCGGCTGAGGCGGGCGAAGTCCTCCGGGGCATGGCCCTGGCGGATTCGGCTATCGTCCTCCCGGGGAAACCCGGGACAGTCACCTATTTCCCCGGCTGGTCGCTGGGCCGCGATGGCTTTCTGGCCGAACTGGAGCGAACGATCGGCCGCCGCCAGCGACCCTTGCCGGTTGGCCGTCCAAGAGGCACGGGAAAGGCGAAGAATAGCGGGAAGAGCAATATGTGACTTTCCCTGATTTCCACGGTTGGCTTCCGTGACCTACCCGGACGGCGAAGTGGTAGAATATGCCTACGGCTCGGCTGGCGGGATCGACGACGTGCTCGGCCGGGTCTACCGGATCACCAGCGATGACACGACGCCGCTGGTGTATGCCGAATACTCGTATCTCGGAGACGGAACCATCGTCGCGACCGCACACCCGGAAGTCGATGGCGGGCTGACGCTGAGCTACGGCTCGGCCGGCGACGCCGGCGGCGGGTTCGCCGGGCTGGACCGGTTCGGCCGGGTGGTCGATCAGAAGTGGACCGTTGACGGCGACGCGGTGGACGAGTTCCGCTACGGCTACGACCGCGGCGGCAACCGCACGTTCCGCGAGAACAAGGTGGCCCGCGACGCGAGTCTGGGCCTCGACGAGTGGTACGTCTACGACGGCCTGGACCGGCTGATCGCCTCGACTCGCGGCAGCCTGGGCGGGGGGACGTTCCCGAACTACACGGGCATCCTCGGCACGCCGTCCAACCAGCAGGGGTGGGCGCTGGACCAACTCGGCAA
>JAQTVL010000421.1 GCA_028706835.1 Phycisphaerae bacterium
CGAAGGCGTCACACCCGAAGACCGAGCCGCTGCCCGCGTTCCTCCGCCGGGCGGCCTCGGGCGTCCACGAAGAGCCGGAAAAGCAGAAGACCAAGCCGCTGCCCCGACCAGCCGGCCGGCCGTCGCCGGTGCTGGCTACAGGCGCCTCGGCCCCGCCGCCGGCGTTGGCCAACCTCGACGCCCTGGAGTCCCCAGCCACCGGCCCCCTGCCCGGCGGCGAAGAGTCTCCGCGCCGCGCAGCCGGACTGCTCAGCCCGCTGGTGCCGATCGCGTTCGCCGCAGGGCTGTTGATCGGCGTGCTGTGCGGGTGGTGGATCGCCCGGGCGGGCAGCGGCCCGGCAGAAAAGAAACCGACATCCGATCTGTCCCGGAACGTCGAGCCGCCGGTTGTTCCCGCCGCCACGCCCGCGCCGACCGAGACGCCGTCCGCCTCCACTCCGCCGCCGCAGGCGACGCCGACTCCCACGCCCAAGCCCGCCCAGTTCGAGGCGGACCAGTTCGCGAAGAAGGACTGGCTGGCCGATCAGCCCAGGAACGCCCTGGCCGAGATCGACGGCAACGCGAAGACCTCGCGCCGGGTGGCCGCCATCAGCGACGCCTACCCGTGTACGAATATCTACTATCCCGCCCCGTCGGGAAGTGTCTATCTAGAGGTGAGCGCGAAGCTTAAATGGACGAACCACAAGCCGGCGACCTTCGCCCTCGGCGGCGCGTCGCCGGATTGCTGGCTCCTCTGCCAGGACGGCCGGACCTTCCTGCCGCTCGGCGTTCCGCGGAAGGCACTGGATGCGTCGTCGGCCAGCCCGGCGGCTGACCCGGACGCAAAGGTCGCGCTCGACCAGACGAACCCGGCTGCCGATGTGACGGTCCTGTTCCTCGTGCCCTCGCGGCTGTCGCAGTGTCGGCTGGCATTCACGAGTTCGCAGTTCGCCGAGTTGAAGCTCAAGAAGGAAGACGCGACTGGCAAGCGGACGGTCGACGGCGACTGGGATGCGGTGCCCGTGCAGTTATTCGCCCAGGACTACAAGGGTCAGAAGTTCATGGCCGCCCTGGCCAAGGCCGATAAGACTCATCGGCTGACGATCGACAAGGACGGCGACAACTACAAGTTGACGATCACGGCGGCGGGGATCAGCGGGACGCTGACGCCCGCCAAGGACGCCGGGTATTTTGACGCGGCGATCAAGCTCGGCGATGAGCAGGCGACCGCGACGGTGCGGATGTTCGACGCCGGCCGGCAACTGCTGATCTACTTCGGGCCCGACAAGTTCATGCAGGTCGCCTACCAGCGTTACGAGCCCCGCCTGCCCGGCGAGTGAAGAGAGCAGTCAGCGATCAGCGTTCAGCTTTCTTGCCGTGGCTGATCGCTGACCGCTGACTGCTGAGAGCTGGAAACCTCCGAGGAACTTCGAATGCCGGCGGATGTCGACATGGCGAAACCCGACGCGCGACGGACGTGGACCGTCGGCGGGGTCGTCGCGCGCCTGGGCATCCTGGCTGGCGCGGTTGCCATTGTCGCCCTCGCGGCCCGCGCCGACACCGGGGGGCGGGCGGCGCACATCCTGCTCAGCCATCCCGCCGGCGTGGCGCTGGCCGCGGTGGCGGGAGCTTACGGGACGTTCGCACTGGCGATGAATCTGCTGCGGCTCGCACTCGCGCTCGTGTATCGACCGATCCCCGCGCCGAACGACGATCAACTGCCCTCCGTCACCGTCGTCGTCCCGGCCTATAACGAAGGCCGACTCGTCCGCGAGACATTGCTCAGCCTGCTGGCCAGCGACTACCCAGCCGGGCGAATGCAGATCATCGCCGTCGACGACGGCAGCACGGACGACACGTGGAAACACATCAAGCGGACCGCGCGGGAGTCGGCTGGTCGCGTGGCCGCGATCCGCTGCCCCGTCAACCGCGGCAAGCGGTGGGCGCTGCACGAGGGCTTCGTCCGGGCGACCGGCGACGTTATCGTCACGGTCGACAGCGACTCGGTCGTTTCGCCGGCGACGCTGCGGCGCCTGGTCGCCCCGCTGGCCGCCGACGCGACAGTGGGCGCCGTTGCCGGCAATGTCCGCGTACTCAACCGCGATGAGGGGCTGATCCCCCGCCTGCTGTCGGTCGCGTTTGTCTTCGCGTTCGATTTCTCGCGGGCGGCTGAAAGCGTGCTCGGCTCGGTGCTCTGAACGCCGGGAGCGCTGGCGGCCTATCGCGCCTCGTGCGTCCGGCCGGTGCTCGACCGCTGGCTGCACCAGCGATACTTCGGCCAGGAGGCCAACATCGGCGAGGATCGGGCGATCACCAACCTCATCCTTGAGCAGGGCTTCAAGGTGCGGTTCCAGTCGACCGCCTGCGTGCTGACGAAAGTGCCTGTGCATTTCGCGGGCCTGCGGAAGATGTACACCCGCTGGGCCCGCAGCGACGTCCGCGAGTCGATCGCGTTCGCGCGGTTCGGCTTTGGCCGGTTCGCGGACTGGCCGCGGTGGCGGATGATGCTCACGCGGCTGAACTTCATCGCCAAATCGGCGTCGATCTCCCTGGCCTGGCCGATGCTGACGGTGATGATAGCGCTCAGCCTCGCCTTCCCCATGGCGATCGGGCTGAAGCTGGTCGCCGGAACGATCGCGGGGTCAGCCTGGATGCTGGCGATCTGCGCCTGGCGAGGCCGACGGTTCGACGCTATTTTCGCCGTGCCGTATGCGCTGTTCTGGCTGGCGGCGCTGTGGTGGATCACCCCGTGGGGCCTGGCCACCTCGCACCGCGGCGGCTGGTTGACCCGCGCCGACACCCGGCCGTCGCTCCTCCGGCGACTGGCGGCCGCGATGGGCGCCGCGTTCGCACGGGCCGGGCGACTGGTCATCCAGCGCACGCCGGGGCTGGCACGCCTCACAAGTCTGCTGTTTTAGCGACGCCTCACAACCATCCGGTCACCTGCGCCAACTGGCGGCAGTAGTCGATCATGTTCTGCCAGCTCACGTCGCTTGGCACGCCGTGGTCGCAGCCGGGGATGATGCCGCCGGCCTTGATCGCGGGCGTCAGGCGGGCCATCTCGTCGCGGAGCGTCTGGCCGCCGGCGGCCATCGCGCGCTTGTCCACGCCGCCCCGATAGCCCATCGATTTGCCGTATCGCCGGCTGAACGCGGGCAGGTCGTTGCCGGCAGCCACCTCCAGCGGCGAGTTGACGTTCACGCCGCACTCGATCCACAGCGGGATCAACTCGCCGACGTAGCCGTCGCTGTCGATGTCGAAGACCGGCACGCCGGCCTTGCGGCACTGGTCGGCCCACGTCCGCCAGCTCGGCGTGCAAAACCGCCGGACCATCGCCGGCGAGATCATGCAGTGTTCCTTGTAGGCCATGTCCTCGTTGACCAGCACGTGGTCAGGCACAGCCACCGCGAGAATTCGGGCCAGCATCGCCCGAATGAACTCCCGCCAGAACTCAACCATCTCGTGGACGAAATCCGGCTGCTCGGTCATCAGGAAGCACAACCCCTCGAACCCGCACCACTCGCGAAGCTGCCAGAACGGCCCGTTGAACACGATGGCGAGCACGTGCTCGCGCTGTGCGACCTTCGCCCCGGCGGCGGCCAGGTCCGCGGGGAACCGCCCGGGCGCGTCGAGTTGGTAGCGAGGCTTCATCGCCTCCCAGTCGGCGCGGGTCTCGACGGGGCAGCGGATCCAGCGGCGGGTGACGAAGTCCTTGGCGGTGCGCAGGTAGGTCACGTCGAAGGTGTCGGCGATCTCGCAGACGTTGCCCTTCCAGTCCTGCACGATGTAGTGCCCGCCTGCGTGCTCGAGCACCTTCTCTTCGAACTGCGGGATCATGCGGAAGTCGATATTCAGCCCGGGCCTCGGCCAGCCGGACGTCGCCCCGGCGTTCGGGTCGATGCCCAGCAGCGAGCAGACGTGCTTGAACCAATCGACGCCCTCGGGGAGGCCTTCGCCGCGCCACCGCTTGAGCGTCGACTCCCGAGGCCCGCCGGGCACAAAGGGAATGCGGTCAACGGATTGGTAGGTAAGCGTCCGAATGAATTGTTCGCGTGGGGTCATCGGTGTCCAATCGCTCAGGTTAGAGGCGGTCCTTCCAATACCCGGATCGGCGAGCGGAATGGGCTACTGCAAGAAGATAGAAGTGTTCTGGCTCATCCAGGTAGATAAGAGCGTAGTGGAACCGGGGAATCAGCATGCGACGCACGCGCCGCATAATCACCCGGTAGCGCCGTGGATGCTCGGCCGCCTCCATCAGCGCGTCATACACCGTGCGAGAAAACTCCCGTCCGAGCCCCTCTTGTCTGGCTTCAAGGTAAGTGATGGCGTCGTGAAACTCAGCCTCGGCGGCCGGATGGATAACGATGGGTTTCAACGGAATCGGGCCTTCGCTTTTCGAAACACCGCAGCCACAGATCGCCCTCTGACTTTGCCGCTGCGGAGTTCCTCGTATCGCCGCTCCGCCTCTTCGGCCAAAGCCTGGTCGGAGCCGGAGACCGCACGATCGTCTAGGCTGCGCTTCAGGTCGTCCATCAACGCCCTGCGGTCTTTAGCGGGTAGACGCAGG
>JAQTVL010000422.1 GCA_028706835.1 Phycisphaerae bacterium
CAAGGACGCGACTGCGGCGCTCACCCGCTGGAACGACATGCTGTCCAAGGACCCGAACTCGTCGTATTCCTCGGTCGGGCTGATCGCCTGGCAGATTCGCCAGATGCTGCGGGCCCGCGCCCTGCGAGCCCAGGGCCTCAGCCGGGACGAGGTGCTCAGCCGGCTGCGCATGCCGTTCAGCGTTCGCGAGCGTTTCGCCGAGCAGGTGAACAAGTTCCCCGAGCGTCGCCTGCGGATGCTGCTGGCTGACCTGGTCCGCACGGACCTGGCCGCCAAGACCGGCGGCGCCCCGCCGGAGCGCGGCATCGAGTTGTTCATCATCGCCGCCTGCCGCACGGAGGAACCCACCGTCAGAAAGTAGCGTATGCGAAACTCCGTCGACGGCGATGGGTTTGTTGTTCTGTCGTTCTGGAAATGTTTCCACGCGGCGCGATCCGCGTTCCTAACTTCCATCAGCAGCGGAGGATCATCCATGCGCCTGTTCCCGTTCATCACCGCGGCACTCTTGCTCGCCGCCGTCAGCAACGCCCAACCTGCCGCCACCGCGCCGGACTTGGCAAACCTGCCGATCAACCAATGGGTCCGCATCCCGTGGGACCCCGCCGACGGGCCGGGATATTCCTGGAGCTCACCGATCTGGGAGCCGACCCGCGCGCAGGTGCTGCACTGGGGCGGCGTGCAGGACCCGGCAATCAGGCCCTTCGCCGGCCGGAACGATGTCCGCGCCTTCGACGCCGCGACCGGCAAGTGGAGTTCCGACTACGCCAGCACGGACACGACCTACTCCCACACCGGCGGTGGCGGCGGCGGAATCGCCCCGTCGTACACCGGCACCGCCATGATGCGCCCCGACGGCACCCCCAGGCCCGACCTGCACGTCTTCGGCGCCTGCTACGACAGCAAGCGTAAGCAACTCATCTACACGATGCCGGGCCTGATGGCCGCCTACGACCCGGCCGCGAAGAAATGGACCGACCTCAAGGCCAAGACGATCCTGTACGGCAAAGAACTGCCCGGCAGTCCGCCGGTCTACGGCGTCGGCACGTGCTACGATCCGGTGAACGACGAGATCATCCTGTTCCCGCACTTCTGCGCGAAGAACATCGACCTGCGCGACACGACCGGCGAAATCACCGGCCACTACGGCACGTTTCGCTACACGTTCACCGACAACACCTGGCGGCGGGAGCCGGCCAAGCCGGGAACCGAGCCGGAGGCTCGCTGCGCGGCCCCGATGATTTTCGACCCGAAGAACAACTGCATCGTCATGTTTGGCGGGCACAATGGGCTGGTCCGCAACGACATCCCCGACGGCGCGAAGTTCTCGCTCGGGCTGGACGACACGTGGGTCTACGACTGCAAGACGCGCCAGTGGCGGCAGCTCGACTGCAAGAACCGCCCGCCGCGGACCCGCCTGCCGATGCTGACGTACGATCCGGCCGGCGGCCTGATGGTGCTGGTCACGCTCGCCGGCGACGTATGGAACGCCAAGGCGCCGCGGAGAGCCACGGTCTGGACGCTTGATGTCGCCAAGAGCGAATGGTCCAAGCGGGCTGAGCAAGACTGGCCCGGCCCGTTCTTCGGCCATCAGCACACGCAAGGCTGGGCGCCCGACCAGATGATGGCGCTCGACGTGAAGAACCGCCTGCTGGTCGTCGTCCAGCCGGAGGGCCCGAAGCGCGAGCAGGCGACCTACCTGTTCAAGCTCGACTTGGCCAAGCTCCCGACCGACCCCGCGCCCGTCGCCGAGGCCGCTCCGCCGATTCAGCCGCACAAGGTGGCCGACGACGACCCCGCCTGGATCGAGAAGCTGAAGAACCTGCCGACCAACACGTGGACCTTCGCCAAGCCGAAGCCTGAGACGCCCACGCGCGACTGGGGCAACATCTGCGTGGACCCGGCCCGCGGCTGGGTGTTCTATTTCGGCGGCGGGCACTCGACCTACCAGGGCAGCGACGTGGCGATCTACAATGTCGGCTCGAATCGCTGGTCGCACCACGTCGGCACGCAAAACGATTTCATCCCGATCACCGGATGGGAGGGCATCACGCTCGGCTTCCGCGGCGCCCCGCCGGCCCGGCACATGCGCAACCAGTACCAGGCGCTCGACGGGCGGATGTATCGCAGCATCGGCAACGTCAGCAGTTGGGCGAGCGAGTTCTTCGAGCCTGGCTATGCGTACTTCTACGATTTCACCCGCGGCGGCGTGTGGCGCGAGCAGAAGATCGACGTGGACAAGCAGCCAACGTCGCTGCCGGACGACTTCGACAATATCCAGATGACGGACCCGCGCGGGCGAATCCTGAGCATGCAGCTCGTCCCCGTGCAGCGTTATGACTTCCGCGTCGCCCGCTGCGTGTTTCGCAGCTTCGACATCGCCGCCAACACGCTCACCGTCCGGCAGATCGACGCGCCTTACCCGCAGGGCAACGACGGCGAGAACCGACCGTTCTGCTACCTGCCTGACACCGACCAGATCTTCTGGGCCGAGCACAACGCCAAGGCCGGCAATCGCAACACCTGGCTGTTCGACGTGAAGTCAGCCAAGTGGACGAACCTCAAGCCGAAGCAGCCGATCCCGGGCCTGCCGGTCGTGGTCGAGTACGTCCAGCCCGCCAAATGCGTGCTGGGCATTTTCATCGTCGGCGGCAAGGACGAGCAGTGGGTCTACTCGATCGAGAAGAACGCCTGGACCCCGCTGGATACGAAAGCCGACGGCGGCCGGATCGCGTTCCAGCACCCCTACGGCCAGATGGTCTGGGTGCAGAAGTTCGGCGTGCTGGTGAACTATCAGCCGAACGGCGGCACGTCGGTGATGCGCCCGGACGTCGGTTCGCTGAAATGGGAGTGAGCGTCAACTCGCCGCGACGACACAGAGGACCGCGCCTCCCCAACATCCCAGCATCCCGCCATTGCGCAGGCGCTTGCAAAACCGGCGTAATCCGGCTAACGTACCGTCATGCGAGGGGACCTTTGACCCGTGCCTTTCTACGAAAGGAGCCGATTATGATCCGTACGTCCATGCTCGGGTTGGTGGGGCTGGTGGCCCTGGCGGGGCTGCTGGCGGGATGCCAAGGCTACGATCTGCCCTACGATCAGCGGGTCGTCGCCGTGCTGCGCGAGACGACCAACGAGAACCCGGTCCAGGCGACGCTGAAGGTGGACGGCAAGGAAGTCTTCGGCCCCGGCGACCTCACCCCGGGCGCCACCCGCGAAATCGTCCTGCACGACCCCGCGGCTGACTCCGCCCGCAAGCTGACCCCCAGCACCGGCCATCGGATCACCTGGCGGCTGCACCGCAGCGGCCGGATGAACAAGGTCGGCAGCGCGGACCTGATGATCTACTCCGGCACGAAGATGATCAAGAGCGACTCGACGAAGTACATCATGCCGGGGTTCTGGGTGGACGGCTGGCTGGACGTGAAGCTGGTCCCCTCCGGCGGCCCGGCGAAGACAGCCCCGCCGAAACCGTGAGCGAGTAGCGGAGTCAACAACGATGGTTCGCCGCTGAGGCGCCCAGGACACTAACAGACTTCCCCATCGTGCCGATCGTCGGCGGCGAGATCGACCCGACCCGGGCAGCCAAGGCGCTGGCGACGCACTTGGATATGTCTACGCTCCTGGTAGCGGGGGCCGCGCCGCAATGTTCCACGTGGAACATTCCTCCGATCACGCCTCTCCCGCGAAGCGGGGGAGGTGCGGCTTCAGCCGCGGTAGGGGGCCACCGCAGGGCAGCATGTCCACACCGCAATGTTCCACGTACCACTGACCCCGAAAGTCTTTGAAATGTAGCTAAATCGGCGCGCAACGTGCATAGCATGCGGAGCATGCAGATACGCGTAAGTACCCTGCATTCCTTACGTTTTCCGCGATGTGTCGCTAGCGCAACGGGTTAAGAAGAAGCCATCTCTTGGGCTCATAACCCGGAGGTCGGAGACCAACCGCCTGGGGACATCCCGTGAACCTCCGCCCGTGCGCCCCGCTCCGCAGCCCCCGCTCCGCCCACCCTCGCTCGCCCCCGCACGCCCAGCCCCCGAGACCACGCCGACCGACGGCTCGGACACGCAGCCGATTCGTCATCGCTGCGAGAGTGTCCGCCGGGTTGATTAGCGCCAGCGCCAGCGGTATTCTGGGGACGGAATCAAGCCGGGCGGTCTGGGCCAATTCTGGCCGCGGCGAATTTGAATGCCTCGGCGGTCATCAACGTCGATCAGCAGCGGAACCAAGCGGGGGCTCGTGCATGGATCAGAATGAGACTCCCGTCAGTCACTACTCTTCGCCCGAAGCCAAGATCGGACTTTTCCGCTCCCTCTTTCGCGGTCGCAACGACGTTTATCCCCGTCGGTTCGAGAGCCGCGCGACCGGCAAGAGCGGCTACTCGCCGGCCTGCGCCAGCGAATGGCTGCGAGGCCTGTGCAACAAACGCGCCGTCCGATGTGCCGAGTGCCTGAACCGCCGCTTCCTGCCTGTCACCGACGCGACAATCCGCTGGCATCTGTCCGGCCAGGATGACGCCGGCCGCGACTTTGTCATGGGCGTCTATCC
>JAQTVL010000423.1 GCA_028706835.1 Phycisphaerae bacterium
CCGTCACCATCGACGCGCATCACAGTTTCGGCGTGACCACCGGCGTGTCCGCGTCCGACCGCGCGAGCACGATCCTGACGACGGTCCGCGACGGCGCCCGGCCCGGCGACCTGGTCCGCCCGGGACACATTAACCCCCTGCGCGCCCGGCCGGGCGGCGTGCTCGTCCGCGCCGGCCAGACCGAGGGCAGCGTTGACATCGCCCGCCTGGCGGGCATGAAGCCGGCCGCCGTCCTCATTGAGATCATGAACGAGGACGGCACGATGGCCCGCGTGCCGCAGCTCATCGAGTTCTGCAAGAAGCACGACATGAAGATGTGCCGCGTGGCCGACCTGATCGAGTACCGCCTCCAGCGCGAGAAGCTGGTCGAGCGGATCGAGCAGGTGGACATGCCCACCGCCTACGGCGACTTCCAACTGATCGCCTACAAAAGCATCGTCGACATCGAGCCGCACCTCGCCCTCTGCTGCGGCGGGGTCGGGCAACTCGGCCCGACGGGAGAGCCGATCGAGCATCCCGAGCCCGTGCTCGTCCGCGTGCATAGCGAGTGCCTGACCGGCGACGCGTTCAGCAGCCTGCGGTGCGACTGCGGCGAACAGCTCGCCGCCAGCCTCCAGCAGATCAACAAGGCCGGCAAGGGCGCCCTGGTCTACCTGCGGCAGGAAGGCCGAGGCATCGGGCTGGCCAACAAGCTCCGTGCGTACAAACTTCAGCAGGAGGGGGCCGATACGGTCGAAGCAAACCTGAAACTCGGCTTCCGGGCCGACCGCCGCGACTACGGCATCGGCGCCCAGATACTGCGGGACTTGGGCCTGTCGAGCATTCGCATCCTGACGAACAACCCGAAGAAAGTGAACCGGCTGGAGGTTTACGGCCTGAAAGTGGTCGAGCAGGTGCCGATCGAAATGCCGCCGAACGCGAACAACCTGGAGTATCTCAAGACGAAGAAGAACCGCATGGGGCACACGCTGAAGGGGTTGGAGTAGACGCGGACGCGACGGGTGACGCGCGGACCTTTGGTCCTGCGGCTAAACAAAGAAGCCGGCGCTACCCGGGATCAGAGGACTTTCAGGGGCCGGTCGGCAGCGAGGCGCGGCAGTTTCGACTTCGCGCCGGCGGTGGGGGCCCAGTCGCCCGCCTCTTCGTTCCACAGGACGACGCGGTTTCGACCGGCGTCTTTCGCCTGATACAGGGCGGCGTCGGCTTTGCGGATCGCATCCTTGAAGCTCGCCTCGCAGCCCGCCGGGCTGATCGACACGCCGAAGCTTGCGGTCTGCTCGATCGTCCGGCCCTCGAATTCCGCCGGCGAATCCGCGATCACGCTGCGGAGGCTCTCAGCCAGGGCGACGATCTTATGCTCGTCCGCCTCCGCCACCACGATCAGGAACTCCTCGCCGCCGTAACGGGCGACGATATCCGAACTGCGAAGTTCCGCCTTCAAGATGCGCCCAACGTGGGCCAGCACTGCGTCGCCAGCGGCGTGGCCGAACGAGTCATTCACGGACTTGAAGTGGTCCAGGTCGATCATCACGAACCCGAGCGGGTTCGAGCTCTGGCGGGCGCGGACGGCCCCGTATTGCAGCAGGGAGTCGGCCTCGCGACGGTTCAACAGGCCCGTCAGGGCGTCGGTCGAGGCCTGCTCTTTCAGTATCTCGTTCTGGGCCTGAAGCTTCTCGCCGACCTCGCGGAGTTCACGCAGACCACGGAACACGCCGAACAGCACCAGCGCGAATCCGAGGGCGTCCAGCCGGCTGAACAGGACCAGCCATACGCCTTTCGGCCAGCCAAGGTGGGCGATCGAGTATGGCAGCGTCACCGGCGCGAGGACGAGCAGGATGCCCAAGGCGAACAGGCCGCCTGTGGTCCACCGCCGCCGCGTCCGGCCGAGAATCGGAACGGCGAAGATAGTCGCAGCCAGCGCGACCACCGCGCGAATCAGGGTATCGACAAGTCCGTACGTGCCCATGCGTGCCTCCGGCGAGTCAGCGTTGGTCGGGTCCTGACTCGCAAGGAGTATCGGCTGGGGGCGGGGGGAGGTTGAGTTCAAGCGGCGGACTTTTGCCGATCAGCGGCCAGAGCGAAAAGCGTCGTGGCGGAACGCGGATCGCCGGGTTACAGGACCTTCGACAGGATCAGGGCGTCAGGCCGACGCGCCGCCATCAGTTCGCGGGCAGCCGGCGGCATGAATGAATCGTCACGCCGGTAGCCCATGACGGCGTAAAACGGCTCGACGTCCACGCCGGTCAGCAGCCAGATCCGCCGCAGGCCGGCTGCGCGGCACTGCGACTCCAGGTTGTTCATCAGGGCCGTCCCGACGCCGCCGCCGCGGCAGGATTCATCGACGATGAGGTGGTTGACGTACAGCCACTGCCCCGCCTCGTCAACCGTGGTCAGCAACACCGCCACGATCCGGCCGTTCCCGTCGACGGCCACGGAGCAGAACCGAGGGTGCCCGATCGCGCACAGCAGGTAGAACGTGGAAATCTGGCGAGGCAACGGATCCCAATTCATCGTCCAGAGGTGGTCCAGGTCGCGAGGCTCCAGCGGGCGAAGGCGGAACTGAAGGGCCATGCAGACTCCTCCGAAAGCGGCCAGCCCAGAGTCCAAGGTGATGATCGTTCCATGATACCGGCAAACCAGCCGAAGGGGAACCGCCGGACGTGACCGGGAGAGCGGTGCCGCGCCGCAGTCCTATCGCGGACCGGCTGTCGGCTTTGCCGTTTCGCGAAGCGGGCAAAACGCTAGAATAGTGCCCGTTGGGTTGGACTGGATCCCCCGAACCGAACATCCCGGAGCCCCCATGCTCGCCTTTCTTTCGTGGAACCTCGACCCCGTGCTCTTCTGGCGCGTTCGTTACTACGGCGTCGTCTTCGCAACCACCATCGTCGTCGCGTTCTTCCTCTGGCAGTGGCAGATGCGGCGCGGCGGCTATGACAAAGCGATCATCGACCGCTTCCTGGTCTGGGGCGTCGTCGCGACCATCGTCGGCGCCCGCCTCGGGCACTGCCTGTTCTACGAGCCGGGAGTCTACCTGAGCAACCCCGTTCTGATTCTGCACGTCTGGGAGGGCGGGCTGGCCAGCCACGGGGCGACCATCGGGCTGCTGCTGGCCCTGTTCCTGTTTGCCCGGCGGCATCGACTCAGCCCGCTGGAATTAATGGACCGGTTCACGTTCTCGGCGTCAATCGGGGCGTTCGGCGTTCGGCTGGCCAATTTCCTGAATTCCGAGATCGTCGGGCGGGTGACGGACGTGCCGTGGGCCATTCGGTTCATGAGGAATACCGAAGACGTCGCGCGGTGGCAGATGGACAGGATCCCCATCCCCGCCCGGCACCCGTCGCAACTGTACGAAATGTCGCTGGCCCTGGCGACGCTGCTGATCCTGCTTCTGGCGGATCGCCTGGCTGGGCGCGAGCGCCGCCCGCTGGGCCTGCTGACCGGCCTGTTCCTGGCAATCTACTTCGGCGTGCGGTTCTTCCTGGAGTTCCTCAAGGAATACCAGACGACCTGGGAGCAGAACCTGACCGCGGGGCAGTTCCTGTCCATCCTGCCGGCGGCGGCCGGCGTGGCGCTGATCTGGTGGGCCCTGAAGAAACGTCAGCCCACCAACCCGAAGGCGAAGTGACGCCACTCGCCCGTGGCCCTGCCACGAATCGCCATGCCGCACAAACTAACCTACCACTCTTTCGCAAGTGATTTGGTGGGTGCCACCGGCATGTCTGTGCCGCAGGGTAAGCGCCCGGTGAACCCCATCTTCAATCCTGCCAGCAAGTGAGCGATGATGCGCCCCGTCATCAGACAGGAGGCGATCATGGCCCGCGGGATTTCGCATCGCGACGTAATCAAAGAACAGTAATGGCGTGAGCAGCTTGCGGGGCAGCCAGGCAGCCGCCTGTCCGTGCGGGCGTACTGTCGGCGGCATCGGCTGCGGGAGTCGGCGTTCTACTTCTGGCGCAAGGAGCTAACTCGGCGTGGGGTGAGCGTGGCGTCCGGGCCGGCATTCGTGCCCGTGCAGCTGTCGGAGGATTCGGCGGGGCGAGACCCGGCGGCGGTTGAGGGTGCCGACGAAGCGGTCTTGTCGGCCGGTCGGGGAGTTGGCGGCTGCATCGAGATCGCGTTGTCCGGCGGGCGGCAGGTGCGTCTGCACGGGCCGGTCGATCGGCAGTTGTTGGCCGACGTGCTGGCGGTGCTGGAGGGCCAGGCATGTTGAGGTTGCCGAGCCTCGGCGAGTTGGATCGGGGGCTATCGGCGAAGGTCTACCTTGCCACCGCGCCGACGGACATGCGGAAAGGATTTGACACGCTGGCGGCGATGGTCAAGGAGTTCTTGCGGCACGATCCGCTGTCGGGCCATCTGTTCCTGTTCGTCGGGCGGGGGAAGGATCGACTGAAGATCCTCTACTGGGACGCCGACGGTTTTGCGATCTGGTACAAGCGGCTGGAGGAAGGAACCTTCCGGCTGCCGAGCGTGCGAACCGAGATGGCCAGCGTGGAGTTGAAGGCGAGCGAGTTGGCGATGCTGCTGGCGGGGATTGAC
>JAQTVL010000424.1 GCA_028706835.1 Phycisphaerae bacterium
TAGCTTATCGTCTGCATGAGTCTATGGCAACGAGGGGAGAGAGTCAAGAACAAAACGCTATAAAGCATTACTAAAACAAGATTTATAGACGATGTGATCCCTGGATGGAGTTCTGAGGGAGGCGTCATTATTGCCGTTTCGGGTTCGTCATGGTGTTGCATCGAAGTTATGAGTTACGGAGAAAGGGATTCCCCAGGTTCGCTGCGCTTACCAGGGGCTACACGCCACCGGCCCTTCGGGCCTGAGATACGGCGATCACCAGGGGCTGGGGCTCTGTCGCACCTCATTTGATGGGTGCGATGGCTGCGTCCTTTTGCAGCCATGCCGGGCGACCCACATGCCTGCGACGATACGACTGTCGCAGGCATGGCACCCGCCGGGGCACACGTAGCACGGGCGTCCCGCCCGTGAATTCAGGACACGGGCAGGATGCCCGTGCTACGGCTTGTCGGCGGGGGGGGATTCGCATATAGTTGGCGGATCATGAGCGAACTGTTCGTGTCCGTCTTCGGGATACACGGGGTGGTCGGGGATTCGCTGACGCCGCAGACGGCGTGCGAACTCGGGCTGGCCTACGCGGCGCTGCTGGCGCAGGGCGGCATCAGCGGGCCGGTGGTTGTCGGACGCGACAGCCGGCCCAGCGGGGTCATGATCGAACAGGCGGTGACGGCGGGGCTGCTGGACAGCGGGAACGGGTCGGGCGGGATCGCGGGGAAAATGCTGCTGGAGCAACTGGAGTGCCGGACGCTGGTGGAGCACGGCGAGCCGACGGGGCGGTTCCCTCGGCCGCCGGAGCCGACGGCGGAGAGCGCGAAGGAGGCGTGCCGGAAGGCAGCGGCGGCGGGGGTGGTGGCGGGGTTCGTGCAGGACGCCGACGCGGATCGGGTGGCGCTGATCGACGAGACGGGTCGGTACGTGGGGGAGGAATACACGTTCGCGCTGGCGGCGCGGGCGGCTTTGGCGGCTAGGAGCGGGCCTTTGGCGGCTAGCCTGTCAACCAGCCGGATGATCGACGACGTTGCGGCGACCATGGGGGTGCGTGTGGTGCGGACGGCGGTGGGGGAGGCGAACGTTGCGCAGGCGATCGCGGCCCATGACTGCGTGCTTGGCGGCGAGGGGAACGGGGGGGTGATCGATCCGCGCGTTTCGCCGGTTCACGACAGCATTGTGGCGATCGCGCTGGTGCTGGACCTGGTGGCTCGAAGCGGCAAGCCGCTTAGCCGGCTTGCGGCGGAACTGCCGCGGTATTGCATGATGCGTCGGAAACTGCCCGTGCCGCGGGATGGCGTCGGCCCGATGCTTCAACGCGTCGTGGCCGCGGGCAACGGGGCGCTGATTAACGATGCCGACGGCATACGCATCGATTGGTTGGAGGGCTGGGCGCACGTTCGCGCCAGCAGCACGGAACAGGCGTATCGCGTGGTCGCGGAGGGCCGGGATGAAGTGGACACGGCGAAAATCCTCCAGCACGTCGTCGCGGCAGCGTCGGCTTCGGCCTGACGCGGCGGCGCTTCGCGTAACCGGTTCGATCACTCGCCGGGGCATGGCGATGCTGTTCGGCCTGGTGCTGGTCGGGTGCATCTACGTGGTGTGCATGCACCACCTGGCTGGACGTGTGCCGCGCAGCGGTGAAGTCCTTGCCGGCGTGAAGGTGGTCCACGCCACCGTTGCCGGGCCGGATCGCACCCTCGTTCAGGTTGAACGCAGCCAGGTCGAACGCACCGCAAGCCCACTCCGGGAGGCCTTAGCCGACCAGCCGAGCGTTTCCATCGGTCCGTGCCGTTTTGACCGCGTTCGCCGCGGTTTGTATCGCTTTCGCGGTTGGGCCGCCAGCGCCGAGCTTCAGCTCACCGCCACCGCCGACGCCCGCATCCTCCAGGTCGCCTACTCCGTCGACACCCGCTGGTGATTTCGCGTTCAATCGAACTCATTCCCGCGGAATGTGTTCCCCAGGTAGGTCTTGCGGACCAGCTCGTCGTTAATCAATGCCTTCGGCTCGCCCTCGCGGAGCACCTTGCCGCGGTCGACGATGTAGGCCCGGTCCACCACCTCCAGCGTCCGCTCGACGTTGTGGTCGGTGATCAGGAACGACAGCCCGTGCTCCTGGCGGAGCTTGAGCAGTTCTTTCTGAAGGTCCTCGACCTCGATCGGATCGACGCCGCTGAACGGCTCGTCCAGCAGGATCAGCGTCGGGTTGGTAATCAGCGCCCGCGCGATCTCCAGCTTGCGACGCTCGCCGCCCGACAGCGTCCGGGCGTGCTGCCCGGACACGTGGGCCAGCCCGAACTGGGCCAGCAACCCATCCGCCCGCTTGGTCCGCTCCAATCGGCCGAGCGGCATCGTTTCCAGGATGGCCAGCAGGTTGTCGCGAGCGCTCAGCCGCTGAAAGATCGACGGCTCCTGCGACAGGTATCCGATGCCCCGCCGGGCCCGCTTGTACATCGGCAGGTCGGTCACCTCCACGCCGTCGAAGACCACGGACCCGCCGTTCGGCTCGATCATGCCGATGGTCATGCGGAAGCTGGTGGTTTTTCCCGCCCCGTTTCGCCCGAGCAGCCCGACGATCTCGCCCTGGGCGACGTGAAATGACACCTTATCCACGACGGTTCGCCCGCCGTAGATTTTGACCAGGTCGGTGGCTTCCAACAGGATCATCGGTCCAAGCTCCGCACGTTTTGGGCTTGGTTCAAGACCGGCGGGGACTCATCCCCGTTCTCAGCCGGCCTTGAACCAAGCCAAAGTTTCGGACAAGCTGTGGAAAACCTGTGAATAAGCCTGTCCCGCGAGTTCGATTTCGCCTGCAATCCTTGAGTTATCGGGCCTTCAAGCCGATTGCCGTCCGAAATTAACAGACTCCGCCATCCGCGTCATCTTCGCTTGCAACATCTGCAAAAATCTAACCTTAGCTCATTAACCCTGGCTTAATTCGCGAAGAATTCTCCGACTCGTCAAACTCTGGCACGAATCTTGCTCTTCGCCCGTTGCACCGCTTACAAACGCATTCTCCACTGTGGACAACCTATTGACATTCCGCTGGAAATCGCTCCACCGCGGGATTTCCTAGTGTATCAGCCTCATCCGCCCCACGTTCGGCACTGCCGGCAGCCCGGACCCCGCCAGCGGCAACGCCGCAGGCCAGTACACAAAGAACGCCCTGCCGATCAGGTGGTCCCGCGGCACCCGGCCATACTCGTATACGCTGTCGGGCAGCCGGTCATTGTGCTCGTCCAGTTTCAGTCGGCCGCTCTCCACAAGATGCCAGTACGTGTTGTTGAGCGCCCCGTCGTATTTCCACAATCGCCCATCGGAACTCGACGGGCTGTTGTCACCCATGACGAAGAACTCGTCATTGGGGTCTTCCCCGTCCGGATTCCATTTCTTCAATTTGACAATCTGCTCGGCCGAGGAGGGCGAGCCGCGATTGATCCACCCGCTGCGGGTGCCCCCGGTTCGGGTGGTGTAGTACACATCGCGGTACAGGTTGACGTGCCGCAGTTCCAACGGATGGGCGCCGTCAGCCTGGATGCAAACCGTCGGCGTCTCCGAGGGTTCTCGTTCCGGTCGCTCCGATTTCGGGACGTAGGTCCGCCGTGGCTCCTCCTGGCGCAAACTGTACAAGTCCGGCGTCCAGTTCTTGGTGACGCGCTGTTTGCCATCGACCCAGGCGCTCGCCTGGTAGTCCACGTCTTGCAGCGCCACCGGCACCCCGACGTTCAACGGGAACGCCGGCAGCTTGAACGTCTCGGTTTGGCCGACCTGCGTCTTGCTGCCGTCGACGAACTGCCTCAGCTCGACCTTCCCATCCTGGTGAAACGTTGCGACGAACCGCGGGCGGGTGTCGCCGGCGGCGGGCGAGTGGTCGGTCGAGTGGTGGTTCATCGACGCCGACACGCTGCCGCCCGCCTGCTTGAACGTGACAACGAACTCCACCCGAAGGTCCCACACAACGTTGAGGAACCCCACGGCCCCGGAGCTCGGGTAGCCGTTGTAGGAGTAGTAGTCCACAAAGCCCAGCCGCAACCAGTCGGGCTCGAACACCAGTCGATCGTCCGCCGGCGCCGCCGCCGGCGGGTTGTAGTCGAACTGGCGCTTGCGCGGGACCCACCCGGTCTTCGCCTCGGCCGGCTGCCAGTGCGGGAATGTCTTTTCGTCGTCGCGACGGTCCGGGAAGAAGTCGTTGAGGTAGACGCCTCGCCACAACGTCTGCTGCACCTGCGGCGGCTTGCGCTGGATTTCCATCTTGCCCGCTGGGTCATCCGCCCTGCCGACGTAGATGTCGCCATCGAGAATCTGCACGGCCTCGCCCGGCCGGCCGATCAATCGCTTGATGAAGTTCTCCTCCGGGTTGGCCGGGTTGTAGAACACGACCACGTCCCAGCGGTCCGGGTCGCGGTGCAGGTAGGGGAACTTGAAGACGAGGATTTTGTCGCCGCCGCGATCCGGGTTGACCTTCGCCTGGAGTTGACGGTTGGCCTTCTGAAGTTCGGGTTTGCTCGGATCGCTGACGGACCAGCCGCAGTTCGGGCAGTAGATA
>JAQTVL010000425.1 GCA_028706835.1 Phycisphaerae bacterium
CGTGCAGCGCTCGCCCAGCTTGATCGGCGCCTTGGACGAAAAGGCGAGCTGCGAGAACTCGCCCTTGATCGCGACGCCCAGCTCCTCGGCCCGCTCCTCCAGGAAGCTGCCCGTGCCGGCGGCGCAGGCGTGGTTCATCTCGAAATCGACGACCACCCCGCCGTCCAGCGCGATGTATTTCGAGTCCTGCCCGCCGATCTCGAAGATCGTGTCCACCTTCGGATCGATCAGCGCCGCAGCGCTGGCCTGCGCGGTGATCTCGTTAATCACCAGGTCCGCGCCGATGAAATCGCCGGTCAGATACCGCCCCGAGCCCGTCGTGCCCGCGCCGCGAATCACCACGTGCTCGGCCACCTGACGCCCGACGTCCGCGAGGCACTTGCGAACCGCCTCCAGCGGCCGGCCGGCGGTCATCAGGTAGCACTTGCCCAGCACGCGATTCTGCTCGTCGATGACGGCGATCTTCGTGCTGATCGACCCGACGTCCAGCCCGAGGTAGGCCGGGATCTTCTCACCCGGCGGGTGCATGAGGATGATATCGCTCAGCCAGACCCGGCTGTCCGGCTCGCCCTGCGAGGGCTCCGCCAGCCGGTCGTGGCCATGGCCTGCGCCGCGCTCGCGGTCCAGGTGCTCGCGCAGCGGGGTCAGGTCGACCGCGTGGGCCATCGGCTCGCGAACCGGGGCGTTGCCCTGGGCGACCATCCACTCTTCGGCGGCTGCGCGAATCTTGTCGGCTCCTTCGCAGGTCTCTTCTTTTCGCGCGCGTGTGTCGCGACGGTCGTCGATCACCCGCAGCGACGGGTGGGCGATGCCGTTCTGCGACAGCCGCACCAGCGCCGCCCCGTAGGCGCCGCTCGTGCCGTGGCACTCGGGCACGATCAGCTCGCCCGGCGACAGCTCGAACACCGACTCCAGTGCCCGCACCACGCCCTTGTTGGCGGCCACGCCGCCGGTGAAGCCGATCGGCTTGAGGATTTCGTGCCCCCGGCCGAGGTTGCTCTTAAGGTTGCGGGCCAGGCCCAGGCACAGGCCGGCGACGATGTCGTAATCCGGCGTCGCCAACTGCTGGAGGTGGATCATGTCGCTCTTGGCGAACACGCTGCACCGCCCAGCCACCCGCGGCGGGTTGGCGCTCTTGAGCGCCAGCTCGCCGAATTCCTTTTCGATGTCGATGCCCAGCCGGCTCGCCTGCTGGTCCAGGAAGCTGCCCGTGCCGGCGGCGCAGTTGGTGTTCATCGCGAAATCGACGATCGGCTGGTCCGCCCCGCTGCCCGCGGGCAGGAACAGCATCTTGCTGTCCTGGCCGCCCATCTCGATCAGCGTGCGCACCGTCGGCGCCACCCGCTTGATGGCCACCGCCTGGCAGATCAGTTCGTTGATGAAGGGAACGTCCAGCAGTTCGCAGATGAGCCGCCCGGCCGACCCCGTGCCGGCCACCGCGGCGAATCGCCTCGGGTCGACCGCCTCGAACAGTTCACCCAGGAGTTGCAGGGCGCAGTCGACCGGCCGGCCGAGCGTGCGCTCGTAGCGGTCGACGAGGAGATTGCCCTTCAGGTCGACGATCGCGTATTTGAAGGCGACGGAGCCTGCATCCAGCCCCAGAGCCAATAACCCGTCCGCGGGCAGTTCTGCCAGTGTACGACAACTAGTCACAGCGTTTCCCCGCTCCCTCTCGAGCGTCCGCCGGCGGTCAGCCTTTGGCGGAAACAATAAAAAAGACCCCCTGCCGACAAAGCCACAACACAGAACGCCCACACGTGTCCGGGGGGCGCCCCTCGGCGCCGTCTGATGATATCCGCCCTTGCCACGCTTTCAAGCGGCTAGGGAGAATTACAGAGTGACGGCTACGGACCCGTAATTCTGGAATCCACTTCTGCCCCACCGATGGATTCCAGTTCTGGGAGTCCATCTCTCCGTATTTCCATGGTTTACGTGCGAAGGACAAACTGGAATCCAAAACACGTCAGAGGGGGCACATCCGCATGAGCCGCAGCGCCAACGCCGGTTGAACCTCTTCCACCCCCTCTGCCGATAGTATGTACTTGCAGGGCCTTGGGGGGCGGAGATGGTTTTCCATGACGATGATCGCGCGCTTACTTGCAGTCGCCGTTGCTCTCTCGATCGCTTCCCTTGCCGTCGCCGCGGACGCCGTGCCGGACTCGGCTGACGCTTGGCCCGGCTATGTGCCCGGCGGACGCTATTTCCGCAACATCGACTGGGGCGTCGCCCTGTGGGGCCCGCCCAACGCCGACCAGCAGACCCAAGCCTCCACCACCGGCGTGCTCGTCCGATACGCCCAGCCGGTCACCAGGGGCAAGCCCGGCTGGGTTGTCACGGTCATCGCCGCCAAGGTCAAAGACGACCTCGCCGCCGATGAGATGCTCAAGCAGTCGGCCACTATGCTCCGGCAGGGGCTGGGCAATCGCGTCAGCGACATCAAGGTCAAGCCGGCGGATGGCGGCCAGCCGTCGCCGCTGGCGGTCGGGCGAATATCCTGCCTGGTCGCCGGTGAACGCAACGCCCCCGAAAGCCAGATCCTGCGGCAATACGTCTACCTGAAGCTCCGGCCGAAGCAGTACCTGACGATCCTCGGCGAGACGGCCCCGGGCGGCGCGGACACGCTGACCGGCGTGACCGACACGCTGGCCAGGAGCGTCGGCGTGTTCGACCCGAAGGAGGAGGCGGCGCAGTCGGCTGACGCCGCCGAGCGGGCCGCCAAACTGCTCGGCGAACTCAAGGCCGCGGATTGGGTGGAGTTGGCGGGCCGGGGCGACCCGCAATGGTTCAAGGTGTTCGCCCTGCCGCAGGCGGAAATTGGCAAGCCGGGCGCAAAGCCCGCGCCGATCGGGTGGGCCTACTCGCTGGCGTCGGCCCGCGGGGCGGCGCAGATCGACTCGATCACCAGCACACGGCTGGTCCAGGGCGACGCCACTGTTTCGCTCTACCGCGTGGCCACCATCGCCCTGGCCACCGGCGAGGAGCAGGTCCGCGAATGGACGCGGGTGGCCGGCAAGGAGGGCGCGACCGAAAGCTTCATCACAGCCAACCGCAAGGGCGGCGCGACCGCCCAGGGCACCGCGGCCGGCTCGACCACGTTCGACATCACCGATCGCACCACCGGCCGGCAGGAGAAGGTCTATACGGCCCGGATTCCCAGCCAGCCGTACATCCCTGTCGCGCTCCAGGACCTGCTGCGGCGGAAGCTGGTCGACCAGCCGGGCAAGCCGTTCGGCGGGTTCACGTATGTCGGCGGGCAGGTCCGGTTCGCGACCATGCAGTTCGCCGGCGTCGAGCCGCTGGAGAAGGACGGCAAGGCGCAGGCGGGGAAATTCCTCATCCGCCCGGCCACCACGCTGCCGCCGACCGTCACCTGGACGGACGCCGCCGGGGCCAAGGCGCTCAAGATCAGCAGTTCGCCGGACGGCTGGATGGAATCCGTGCCGGAGACGGAGGTCCCTTCCAACGACCGGCACGAACTGACCAAGGCGCCGAACTGGCCGTGAGGCAATTCCGCATTCTCCATTCCGCGTTTCTTCGGACGGAACTTCCCGCTGGACGGCGGTGAGTCTTCTTTGTATTGTCGCTGCCCGGGCGGCGTGCGATGCGTGGCGCGTCCGCCGGATGCCAAATCTGTGGTCCGCAAACCCGCGTTCGACACGGATGTCGACCGGCTGAGCCGCCCGTGCGGCGCTCAGCCAAGGCGGATTGCGTTGACGCGACGTGGCAGACTAAGATCGCAACCCGAGGTGCTCGAAACGCCGTGGCCAACGGAATTACTGCGCGACGATGGAAGAGCCTGCTGGAGCACGTCCGGCGGGAGCAGGCCGACCTCTGGCAGCCCTGGTTCGAGGGGCTCCAGGTCGGCGAGTTGAACAACGGCCAGCTCTGCGTCCACGCCAACGACGCCGAGAACGCATACTACCTCGAAGCCAGTTGCCGCCGCTCGTTCGCCGAGGCCGCCCAGGCGGTGCTTGGCCGGCTGGTGTCGGTGCAGTTCGTCGGCCCGCCCGGGCAGGAGGCCACCGGCCCGCTGCCTGCGCCGACGATCGCCGCGCAGCCGCCCGGCAGCGCGTTCGCCATCGACGAGCCGGTGACGTTCAACCCGGCCTACACGTTTGAGAACTTCATCACCGGCCCAGGCAATCGGCTGGCCCACGCGGCCGCGATCGCCGTGGCGGATACTCCCGGCGTCAGCTACAACCCGCTGTTCGTTCACGGCAGCGTCGGGCTGGGCAAGACGCACCTGCTCCAGGCGATCTGCCAGGGGCTGCTGGCCAAGCGCCAGGACTGCCGGATCTGCTACCTGTCGTGCGACAGCTTCATCAACCACTTCATCGCGTCGGTGGAGCAGGGGCAGGTCCACAACTTCCGCTACCGCTACCGCCACGTGGACGTGCTGGTCATCGACGACGTCCACTTCCTCGGCGAGCGCGAGCGCACGCAGGACGAGTTCTTCCACACGTTCAATACCCTCTACCAGGCCCAGAAGCAGATCGTGCTTTCCAGCGATTGCTCGCCG
>JAQTVL010000426.1 GCA_028706835.1 Phycisphaerae bacterium
CCCGAACCCGCCCGTTCGACCCGCCTCGCAGACCTTCACGCTGCCCGACTCCCCGTACCCGCCACCGACCCCCGCCCGCCGTCTTTCCATCTGCTTGCTTTGCCACTCGACCCATTCGTCATCGCTGGAAGAATCCGCCTCCGGTTTCCCCGTTCACCGATTATGGTGTATAATCACGGTGTATATGGAGGTGCATGATGGTGCGTTCGCAAATCTATCTGAGCGAGAAGGCGCGTGACGGGCTTCGCCGGCTGGCTAAGACGACAGGCAAGAAGCGGGCCGACCTGATTCGCGAGGCGATCGATGAAAAGATCGAGCGTTCCAGTGACGCACATCGGTTGGCGGTGCTCAAGGCGGCCGCCGGCATGTGGAAAGACCGGACCGACCTGCCGGACTTCAAGAAACTTCGCGCCGAATGGGATCGGAGATAGACGATGGCCGAGTGGTTGCTCCTCGACACGGATGTACTGGTGGACTACTTACGCGGCCAAACCCAGGCGATCGCGCTGGTGCAGGCAAACCATGGGCGAATTGTGATATCGAGCATGACCGTGGCGGAGTTGTATGCCGGCGTCAGAGAAGGGGCGGAACGAGCGGCGCTGGAGGAAATCGAGTCGCTGTTTCCGGTCCTGCCGGTCACCGCGGAAGCCGCCCGGTCGGGAGGCCTGCTGCGGCGGGACTTTGGCAAGTCGCACGGCATCAGCATTGCCGACGCCATTGTTGCCGCGACTGCTCTGGCGGAAGATGCCGAACTGGCGACCCTGAACGTCCGCCACTACCCGATGATCAAGGGGCTGCGACCTGCCTACCTGAAGAAGTAGTTTGTCGGCTCCCCCTCAGATCGTGATCGCGATCTCCTGCCCACTTGCCGCGGCGTCGAGGTCCACGGTGGTCTGCACCGGGCCGGTCAGCGTCAGCGTCGCGCCTTCCAGGCCAGGCGGCAGGTCAGCCTGAAGCACCAACCGCCGGCCGAGCTGGCGGATGCTCGCCACTCGCACCGCCCGGCGGGCGAACTGCCACCCGGCGATCTGCCGCGCGGTCCACCACTCCAGCCCCTTGCTTCGGCCGTAGGCCACGTGCTCGGCCAGGCTCGCCCGCAGCGCCTCCTGGTCCGATTGCCACGGGTGAAATTGCAGGCTGGCCACGCCGCCGTGCTCGTGGGCCACGTCCACGTAGTGACGCCCGAACTCCTGCGGACATCGCAGCCCGCCGAGGTCAGCCGTCGCGAAGCTGATCTCCAGCATCTTCATCAGATACGGCGGGCTCACTTCGTCGTCCATCGGACGCCACGGATGGCAGGACCCAAAAGGCCAGCCGAGGCAGCCTGTCTTCGAGCCGCCCTTGGTCTGGTCGACGCGGATGCCGACCTCGATCAGCCAGCGGAACATTTCCAGCCGACCTTGCCAGCGGCAGAAGTAGTTGCGGTTGGACTGGATGGCGGCGTTGCACCCGATGCTGCGAATGCGTTGCCGGAGGCGATCGAGCTGGAGTTCCAGCGTGTGCGGGCCCCAACGGCAGTCGGGGTGGTCGGTCCTGGCGTCGTAATTCAGCGCGATCTCGTGCCCGCTGGCGGCGATGGCGGCCAGCGCTTCCGGCGAATACTCCGGGATCGCTCCATCGCTCGTGCCGGACATGATGCACCACGTCGCCGCCACGTCCGCGTCGCTGTCCGCCTGCATCTGGAAGCGAACCTTGTCCGACTCGTTCAGGTCGCTGTCGTGGCTGATTAGCCCGACCGCGGGCAGGTTGCGAGGCCAGCAGTCCAGGCGGACCAGCGGCAGGCGGGCCGCCTCCGCCAGGTCCTCGATGGCTGCGATGAGCAGTTCGCGAATCAGGTCGCACTGCGGCTGGAGGAAGATCGGCGGCAGGCTTTCAACCGGCTTCTGGCGATCGCGCGTCCAGTCGAGCATGATCGAATCGTCGCACTTGAGGATGCCGTCGTTGATGTCTGCCGTGCCGTCCGGCGCCGGCTCGCCGTCGTGGAAGATGGCCAACCCCTGCTGAATCCGCACCACCGACGCCGGCAGGTCCGCGGCGATCAGCAGCCCCGAGCCCGCGCCGATCTCGACGGTCGCCGAGACCGGCCAACTGACGTTGTGATTCCCGACGGAGAACATGAGCGGCGCGGCCGGGTGGCCGTTGCCGGAGGATACCCGCCCTCGGGTGTCATCGGGCAGCAGGTGGACCAGGTCGAACACGTGCAGCGGGACGCGCCAGGCCGCCTGCATTCGCCCGCCCATCGACTCGCCGGGCAGCAGCCAGCCTTCGCGGATCGGCGGCTGGGGCCTCACGCCGAACATCGCATCGAGCGGCCCGGGCCGGCCGAGCGCGAGCATTCGCCCGCCATGGGCCATGAACTGCCGTAGCGGCTCGATGTCGGATGCGAGCAGCAGCTTGCCGTTGGGGATGACCACGACGCGGATCGCGGGGTCGGCCAGTTCCTCGCAGCCGCCGATCCATCGCCAGTTGAGCAGCCCGGCCTGTGCGAGCAGCTCCTCGATGTAGAGCGTCGCCGGCGCCTGCGACCAGTGGTGCGCGCCGCCCAGGACGGCCACCCAGCCGGCTTCGATGGATACGGAAGTATCTGCCACTTCGACGAGCTCGCTTCAAGACCGTGTGTGACGTGCGCCGCAGGGGGCATCATCGCAGCATCCGCCCGCAGAGACAAGAAGTTTCGTCACCGTTCGATTGCCGCCGCGCGCTGCTGCGCCTTGCGCAGCCGCCCCGCGTCGAACTTCGCGCGGCGGTCGAACAGGTAGATCCCGTTCTGTTCCTGGTAGACGTCCGTCAGTTGGGTATAGCAGTAGCCGAACATGTTCGGGTCGTCCAGCAGCACGCCGCACAGCCGCTCGAAACGGTCGTAGAACTCGTCGAGGGTCTTCGGCCGATCGCCGTAGCCCCAGGACGGGTCGCCCGGCTTGGCGTCGGGGCTCCACCACGTGCCGCCGAACTCGCTGACGAAGAACGGTTGGCCGGCGTAGGGAATCGACCACGGCTGCTGGTCGGCGCGAACGCCGGGCTTGAAACGCTCGCCGCCCGCGGGGCCGTTGTAGAACGGCTTACCGTCGGCGAGCCCCCCCTGGCGCTTCGCGAACTCCGCCGGGTCCTGCGTGTAGTCGTGGTTGTCGAAGATATCCGTCTCCGGCACGCGGTGCGAGTAGCCCGAGGTGTCCAGCACCGGCCTGGTCGGGTCCATGGCCTTGGCCGCCAGGAACATCGCCCGCGTCGCGTCGTCGAGCGTGGAGATGCCGTCGCGGATCGGCTCCCACGTCTCGTTCAGCCCGCACCACCCGACAATTGACGGGTGCGAGAAGTCGCGGTGCAACGCCTCCAGCCATTGCGTGATGTAGGTGATGTCCGGCTGGAGGCCGCCGCCCTCGGCCGGCACTCGACAGCCCCAGTCGGGGAACTCGCCCCAGACGAGATAGCCCAGCCGGTCGGCGTGGTAGAGAAACCGCTCCTCGAAAACCTTCTGGTGCAGGCGGGCGCCGTTGAAGCCGACCGCCATCGCCAGTTCGATGTCGCGCCGCAGGGCGTCGTCGGTCGGCGCGGTGAGAATGCCGTCCGGGTAGAACCCCTGGTCAAGCACCAGCCGCTGAAAGACCGGCTTGCCGTTTAGCGTAACGGCCTTCCCGTCGATCGTAATGGACCGCAGCCCCGCATAGCTCTTCGCGCGGTCGACGACGCGATCGCGTTCGTCGATCAGCGCGATCCCCAGATCGTAAAGATGCGGGCTGCCCGGCGCCCACAGTTTGCGGCGATCGGCCGGGATCGCCAGGTCGATCTGCGGCGAGAAGTCGCTATCGGCTGAGCAGATCGCGCTGCACACCTCGCCGGCGGCGTCGCTGAGCGTCGCCCGTAGCCGCAAGCCCGCGCGGTTTCCCCGGATCGGCTGGGCCAGGCGGAACAGGCTGTTCGCCACGTCCGGCGTAATCCGCGGCCGCTCCAGCCGAACATCGGCGGGGATGGCCTCCAGCCAGACCGTCTGCCAGATGCCGGTGGTTCGCGTGTAGTGGCAGCCGAAGTTCTCGTAGCGTTGCGACTGTTTGCCGAGCGGCTTGGGCTGGCGATGCTCGTCACGGGCCCGGACGACGAGGGTGAAGCGGGTCGCGCCCGCTGCAATCACGCCAAGATCCACGGTGAACGGCGTGAACCCGCCGCGATGCCGCGCCGCCTCCACGCCGTTCACCCACACCGTCGCGTCGTAATCGACCGCCTGAAAGTGCAGCAGCACCCGCCGGCCCGCCCACCCGGCTGGCACGTCCACCTCGCGGCGATACCAGACGGCGGCCATGAAGTCGGTGTGGCCGATGCCCGACAGCGCCGACTCCGGGCAGAACGGCACGACGATCCGCTCGGCGAGCGGCTGATCGACCAACCCACGTTCCAGGCCGCTGTCGCCGGCGTCGATCTCGAACTGCCATTCGCCGTTCAGGCAGAGCCAATCCGGGCGCACGAACTGAGGCCTGGGGTATTCGGGGCGCGGGACCGTCGTCATGGCGGGACTCCTTTCCGA
>JAQTVL010000015.1 GCA_028706835.1 Phycisphaerae bacterium
CTCGGTGCCCTCGCGGTCACGCTGGCTGGATGCCAGATGCCCACCGCCAGCCTCCAGTTCCTCGACGGGCTGGACACCGCGATCGGCAACGTCGCCGACGGGCAGCAGAAGGTCCGCGACGCGGCGATGAGCCAACTGGCCTCGCAGCAGGAATCGCTCGACCTGGCGTTCGAGTCGGACCTTCGCGGCCTCGCGTCCCCGCCAGCCGGACAGTTGAACGTCCCCGCCACCGCCCCGGCTGGCGACCCGACACTCAAATTGGCGGACGTGCTGACCGCCAAGCGGCTGTACGACGGCAAACGAACGGAGCTTCAATCCAGCCGATCGGCTGTGGCCGACACCTTCGATCGCCTCGACAACAACACCGCCGCCTCGCGTCAGATGGTGGACATGCTTCGCCGGCTGGTGCTTCAGCAGAACGCCCTGGCCGGCCAGACCAGCCTGGCCGTCGAGACGATCCTGCGGGGGACGAAGAAGAACTAAGAAGGTGGTCAGTGATCAGTGGTCAGTGGCCAGTGAAAGAAGACAGGCTGCCGACCGGACTTGATCGCTGACCGCCGTTGGTTGCTGCTTTCTTCTGACCCCTGACCACTGACCCCTGACCCCTGACCCCTGACCACTGACCACTGACCACTGACCACTGCTCACTGACCCCTTCACTTTCAAGGAGCGCATCATGAGTGAAACCAACGACCTCAACACCACCGCGGACAGCTCGGCCGAGATGCTCACGCTGGCCCGGCAGGCGACCGCGCGGATCGTCACCGCGGCGATCGAGGCGACCGCCGAGTCCGCCGACATGGAGCGGGCCGTGCTGGCCCGCAAGTTCCCCGCCATGAGTTCGCTGCCGCCCCCGCTGCGGGTCGACCCGCAGCAGATTCGCGACTTCACCAAGAGCCCCGGCTACGCCGACCTCGTCGAGCAGTACGTCCAGGGCCGGATCGAAGGCCATCTGCTGACCCGGGCCCTCGACCTGCTCAGCCAATACCTGCCCATCCTGTTCGCGCGGTAATCGCCGCCCCCGCCTCCCACCGGCCACGGATCACGCGGATGTTCGCGTGGTCCGTGGCCGCGTCCATAGGCAAATCCAGCGAAACCCGGCAGTTGCCCCGAATCCCGGCGGTCGGCTTTGCCGTTTCGCGATGTAAGCACGCCGCCTGCGGATTGCGCTGGAATTTGAGATGCAAGGGGGGAATAATACCGAAACTGATGGAATACGTATGTGTTAGTAGGTGGGTGGTAGTACACGCGAGGATGAAGGTTCGGATGTTCCGGACCAGTGTTCCCAAATCAAGAGGAGAGTACGATGAGTCGTGCATTGCTGGTGGTGGCTGGGTTGGTGTTTGTGTTGGGTGTAACGAACGCGACGCGGGCGGCTGATACGGCCCTCAAGGGCAAGGTCGTCAGCGTCAACGTCGACAAGGGCGAGGTTGTTGTCAAGCCGAAGGAGGGCGCCGACGTGACCGTGACGACCAACGCCGACACCAAGGTGAAGGTCGACGGCAAGGATGCCAAGCTGGCCGACGTCAAGGCCGGCATGGGCATTGAAGTCAAGCCGGCTACCGGCGTGGCGGCATCCATCAATGCCCACACGCCCAAGCCCGCGACTGGCGACGTCCTGAAAGGCACGGTTGTCAGCGTGGACGCCGCCGCCAAGACCCTGGTTGTCAAGCCGACGACCGGCGACAACGTGACCGTTACCACCGACGCCGACACCAAGGTGAAGGTGGATCGCAAGGCTGCGACGTTGGCCGAAGTGAAGGCCGGCATGATCGTGGAGGTCAAGCCGGCGACCGGTGTGGCCAAGACGATCAACGCCCACACGCCGAAGCCGACCAGCTGAGCGGGCTGCGTACGCAGCGCAACCGGACCGATTGGGCGAAGGCCCGCCGCACCCGCGGCGGGCCTTCGCCGTTTCTCCAGGCCATATAGGGCTCTCCCTCACGCAAGAATCATCCTCCCCTCACGCGAAATTGACGCGCTTCGCGCCTAATGTTGCTCAAGTTCAGCAACGGAATGGCCGTTATTAGAGTAACGCTGTAATTTGTCCAGGGAGCGGATTCGTATGGTCACCATCAAGCCGAACGGTCGCGTCGAGTTCCGGTTCTTTGCCCGAGGGGCACGCCGGGTCCAGGTCGTCGGCGAGTTCACCGACTGGCTCGCCCAGCCGATCGAGATGTCGCCGGGCGCCGATGGCTGGTGGCGGCTGTCCACCCCCGTGCCCGTCGGCGAGCACCGGTTCCGCTACCTCATCGACGGCCGGCACTGGATGACCGACTTCGCCGCCTTTGGCGTGGCCCCCAACAAGTTCGGCCAGTTCGACAGCATGTTGGTGGTGACCAAGCGCGCCCCCCGCGTCCCCCAGCCGATCGCCGCGAGTTGACGATTCGTTCCGATCCGACATTCAAACCGATCGCACCCACGCCCCCCAGAGTTCCGGGGGCGTTTTTCGTTCATGCCCCGCAGCCGATTTGCCATTTGACGCGATGCTCGACTACGGGCAGAATCTAAGCATTGCGGGCGGTTAGCTCAGTTGGTTAGAGCGATTCGCTTACACCGAATAGGTCACAGGTTCGAGTCCTGTACCGCCCAGTCTTCGCATTTCCGCCTCCCCGGAGTATCATGCCACGCATGGCCTTGCCACGCCCACGACAGCCCGACGCCATCGTCATCGTCGACAAGCCCGTCGGCTGGTCCAGTGCCAAGGCCGTCACGGCTGTCCGCAGTTACCTCGGCGGGCGGCGGTGCAAGATCGGACACGCCGGCACGCTCGACCCCAAGGCCTCAGGCCTGCTCGTGCTCCTCGTCGGCAGGGCCACGCGCTTGAGTTCGCTGCTCATGGACGCCGGCAAGGAATACGTCGCGACGATCCGCCTGGGCGTGACCAGCCCGACCGACGACGCAGAGGGCCCGCTGAATGCGACGGAAGGCGTGTCGCCGCCGCCGGCTGATCGCGTCGCGCAGGTTTGCTCGCAGTTCGTCGGCGAGATCGCCCAGCGGCCGCCGGCCCACTCCGCCGTCAAGATCGCCGGCCAGCGGGCGTATTGGCTGGCCCGCCGTGGCCGGGGGTTCGAAACGGCCTCGCGCACCATCGTCGTGCGGGCGATCGAGCTGCTCGAGTACAACTGGCCCGACGTTCGGGTTCGCATCGACTGCGGACGCGGCACCTACGTGCGGTCGATCGCCCGGGATATCGGCGCGGCCATGGCCGTCGGCGGCTACCTGGCGGAACTGAGGCGGACGCGGGTCGGGCCGTTCACCGTTGCCCAGGCGATCAAGCCCGGCAACTGCCGCCGCAACAACATCCCCGACTGGCTGCTGCCGCTGGAGCGGGCCGCCGACCTCGTCGCCCCCGAGCATTGGGTCGTGCTGGACGCGACGCAGGCGGCGCTGATCGCCCGGGGCAAGACGCTCGACGCCCGAAAGATGCCGCAGGTCGCGGCGTTTCTGGCGAGCCGGGCTGGTCCCGCCGCCGCGTGTTCAGACCACCCCGGCTACCCCGGCCTTCTCTCCCTCGACGGCGCCCCCCCGGAGGCAAGGTCGGCTGATCCGCTCATCGAGCCCATGGCGGCGTTCGATCCAGCCGGTAGACTGATCGCAATCTGTCGGCTGATCGGCATCCGCTTCCAGCCGACAAACGTGCTGCGTCCGCTCACCGGCCCGATGCCGCCGGCGTGACAGAATGAGGTTCATTCGGGTGAAGTTTCCTCACGCACGGGAGAATGACGGATGCCGACTGACGAATGTGATCGGAATGCGTCTGTTTGTGGAGTGCGGTGTCGCAGCCGCGAAGCGGCAAGGCACCGCTTTGGCGCGCAGCCATGGGTTTGCGGCCCAGCCAAAGCGGCGCCTTCGCCCGCCTCCGGCGGGCTCGACACCGCACTCCACAAAAGGATATTCGGCACTATGAACCGGTGCGGATGCTTCGGCCGGATGGACCTCGGATGAGGCGTGACGGGTCGGCGCGCACGCCTGGAACTCGTATAATCCGGCAACCCAGATGGAGATCGGAATGCGAATAACCCCTGCCATCCTCTGCCTGCTGACGCTCGCCGCCGCGTGCATGGCGGCGCCGGCGACCCAGCCGGCCTCCGCGCCGGACAACTGGCCTTGCTTCCGCCCGACGGGGGGGCATGAAGCCATCGGGGCGGGCGATCCGCCCGTGCAGATCGACATGAAGCGCGATGTTCGCTGGAAGGCCCCCGTGCCCGCGGCCGGGCAGGGCTCGCCGATCATCTGGGGCGACAAAGTCTTCCTGACCGGCGAGGGTAGCCGGGTGATGGCCTTCCAGCGGGCCACCGGCAAACTGCTTTGGAACACCGAACTGAAGGCGGAAGACCCGGTCGAGATGCCCGGCGACAAGGACTTTGACCCCGACCTGCGCGAGACCGGCTCGGCTGCCCCCACCGCCGCCACCGACGGCAAGCTCGTCTACGCCTTCTTCGGCTCCAGCGTGTTCGGCGCCGTGGATTTCAGCGGCAAGCAGGTCTGGGCCCAGCGGTTGCTGCCCGGCAAGCCGCGGAACACCTTCGGCCTGGCGGCCAGCCCGGTGCTCTACGGCGATCTGGTCATCCTCCAGATGGACATGGGCAAGGACCCGGATGACAAGCTGTCGTTTGTCGCCGCATACCGCTGCAAGGACGGCGTGGAGGCGTGGAAGACGGATCGCCCGGCCGGGTCGTCCTGGAGCACGCCGATCGTGGCCAAGCTGCCGGAGGGCGACGCGCTGATCACCACCGCCCCGCCGCTGGTGATCGCCTACGACCCGAAGACCGGCCAGGAACGCTGGTCAGTCGGCCCGCGGAAGACGCCCGAGGGCGAGGCGGAGATCGAGTTGAAGAACGAGGTCGCGGCCTCGCCGATCGTGTGCGGCCGGACGATCATGGCGTTGGCCGGCCCCGGCGGCGAACTGTTCGCCATCAAGCCCGGCGGCAAGGGCGACGTAACCAAAACGCACGTGCTCTGGCACAGCGGCGACGTGCCCTTGCCGGACGTGGCCAGCCCGGTCTGCGCCGACGGGCGATACTTCCACATCAGCGCCGCCGGCGACGTGTACGGCGTGGATCTGGCGACGGGCAAGGAGCTGACGAAGGTGGGCCTGGAGGGCCAGTTCTGGTCCTCGCCTGTGCTGGTGAAGGATCGCATGTATGCGGCGACCTCGCAGGGCAAGATGTTCATCGTGTCGCTTGCGGGCAAGGGCGGCAAGCTGGCGGAGGTGGACCTGGGCGAGCGCGTGACCTCGACGCCGGCGATCCTGGACGGCAGGATATACATCCGCGGCGTGAAGAACCTGATCTGCATCGGCAGACCGTAAGATATCGACGACGAGTCACTGCGGGGAACCATGCCTCATCGAATCTGCATCATCGGCGCCGGCGACTGGTGTTCGCGAATGCACCGCCCTGCGATTCAGCGATTGGTTGACGCCGGCCGGGTCGCGGTCGCCGGCGTGTGCGATCTGGACGCGGCGAGGGCGGGCGACATGGCGGCGGGCTTCGGGGCCGAACCGTTCAGCGACGCCGCCGCGATGATCGATCGCTGCAAGCCCGACGGGCTGGCGATCGTCGTCAATCCGTTTGCCACGGCGGTGATGGTTGAACTGGCGGCGGAGCGCGGCCTGCCGTTCCTCACGGAAAAACCGCCCGCGCCCGACGCAGCCACCCACGCCAGGCTGATCGACCGCGTCGGCTCGCTGCGGCATCTGGTGGCCTACAACCGGCGGTTCGCGCCCTATATGACGCAGGCCCGGCAATGGCTGGCGGGGCAGGCGATCCAGTCGGTGACAGCGATGTTCGTCCGCCATCGCCGCCACGACGCCGACTTCACGACCACCGCGGTCCACGCGATCGACGCGGTGCGGTCGCTGGCCGGCGACGACTACGCCGAGCTGCGCGTCGAGATCGCCCCGGCGGGCCCCGTCCGCAACTTCTTCCTGACCGGCTGGACGCGCGGCGGGGCGCGGATCGACATCCTCATCACGCCGGACACCGCGTCGGCCGAGGAGCACTACATCGTGCGGTCGGCGGATCGGACCGTGCGGGTCGCCTTCCCGCACCCGGGCACGATCGACCTGCCCGGCTACGTCGAGCTGCACGAGAACAAAAAGCTGACCGCCCGGCTGGGGCCGGGCAATTTTCACATCGACCCGAACGACCAGCCGGCGCTGATCGGCATCGTCGCGGAGCACGAGGCGTTCTGCAAGATGCTCTCGAACGGCGAGGCTGCCGACTCGACCCTCGCGGCCACGCTACAGACCCAGCGGGTGCGCGACGAACTGGGCCGGCTGGCGGGGCAGGGCGGACGAACATCGTGCGTCATCAACCTGGAATGAGGAACGAATGGACAACGGCGTGAGCCTTCGTGAGTGGTATGGCCGGCGAATCCTGGCGAATATCCCGCTGGTGCTGGAGCTTTTCGACGAGTCGCGCGGCGTGTTCGCCTGCGAACCGGGAAAGGACGAACTGTATCGCCACTGCCTCCGGCCGCTGGCATGGTTCTACAAGAACGAGTTCCCCGGCAACCCGTACCGCGGCGATAGCAAGCTGCTGGACATCATCGTGCGGGCAGCCAACAACATCTGCAACGTGCGAGCGGAAGACGAGCGCGACGCCGCGCTGCTCGGCACGGAGTGGATCCCCTACAACCTGATGGAGTGCGCCGAGTGGCTGGCCGACGAGATCGGCGCCGAGGCGCACAGCCTTTGGTCGCGGACGCTGGCGGCGCATCTGGACGGCATGAAGCGGATCAGCAACTACGTCTGCTGCGCGCCGAACCACCAGGCGTGGCGTGCGACGCTGCTGTATCGCGCGGGGCAGGTGTACGACAACGCGAACTGGCGGGCGTCGGGGCAGTTCCTTGCCCGGCAGGTTTGCGCTATGCAGACGGTTGACGGCTACTGGGACGAGAGCCGCCGCGGGCAGGGGCCGTCGCCGAACTATCACCGCACGCACATCGCGGCGCTGGACCTGTATTACCGGTTCAGTAACGACGAGCAGGTCCGCGAGCCGCTGTTCAAGGCGATCGAGTTCGCGATCCGCGCCGCCTACCCGGACGGCACGCCGATCGACGTGTTCGATGGCCGGCAGGCCTATATCGCCGCGTTTGCCGTCGCCATGGCGGCCAATGCGTTTACCCGAACGCCGCAAGGCCGCCGGCTGGTCCGAAACCAGATCGCCCGGCTGGAAGAGCTTGGCGTGACGGACGGCAAGTCGCCGGTCGGGTTCGCGCTGAACTGGTACCTGTTCGCGGCCACCGACTTCATGCTCGACTGCCACCGGTTCGTCGAGGAAGGCGACGAGCAGCCGATGCCGATCGAGGTGGACGGCGCCCGCGAGACGTTCATCTTCAATGGCCCCCCCGGCATCGGTGGCGGCCTGGTTCGGCGGGCGGGCGACTGGACGCTGGCGGTATCGGCCTGCCAGACCGACCTGCCGCGGGCGACCAACCACATCTACAACACCGAGCGGCAGAGCGGCATCAGCGCGTATCACCAGCAGGCCGGGCTGATCGTCGGCGGCGGCAATCGCATGAGGAACCACATCCCGCTGGCCAACGCCGTGGTGCTCACCGGCTGGGAGGGCGTCGACTGCGTCGGCGGGCGGTTCCCGGACGAAATGGTCGTCAACCACGGCCTGCCGATCCAGCCGGACGGGACGAGCACCGAGGCGAGCGACCCGGTGAAGGCGACGTACTACCCGCTGCGGCGTCGGTGCGAGCACACGGATCGCGGCGCATCGCTGCACCTGGATTTCATGCACGCCCGCATCCGGTTCGACATCGATGCCGTCGACTCGAACCAACTGGTCGTCCGCTATGCCTTCGAGACGGTGGACGTCGAAAAGCTGCTGCTTCAGACGCCGGTGCCGCTGTTCTGGCCGGGGCGGTTCGAGATCGACGGCGGCCAGTTCGAGCTCGACGAGGACCTCGAACGGATCGAGACGCTCCAGGTGAACAACGAACTGCGACTGGAGGCCCGCGGCTGCCCGGTCACCTACACCCCCGGCGGCGACGCGCCGGTGCTGTTCACCTGGCCGATGGAGCCGATGAAGAACTGGCGGTTCGGGGACATGAACTACCTGCCGGACGTGCGCTACAAGCCGCTATACGTCGTAGGCCTGCTATCAGCCGAGTTCCGCGCCGCGAAAGGCGAAGGCACGTTGCTGACGATCGAGGTGGGGTGAAATTCCCAGCGATCCGCGGAAACGCAAGAAGCCCGAGGTTGGGTGCCATGGCTGGAACGCCGTCCGGCTGTTTTGGACGGCGGACCAGCCATGCCCACGCGGGCCACACATGCCTGCGACAAAACGGCCGTCGCAGGCATGGCACCCACCCTCGGGCTTCTTTCTTGGTGTTCTTGGCGCCCTTGGTGGTGAAATCTCACACCAGCAGCTCAATCTTCGGCAGTTCCCCAGCCAGCGGGGCCACGTAATCCTTGAAGCTGTCGAGGATGTTGTTGCCGGCCTTGTTCACGTACTTCAGGTCCAGGTGCTTCGTCTTCCGGGCGACGTTGGCCAACTCCGTCCGCTCGAAGGCGACCTTGTAGGGCCGGTTGCCCGTGCGGATGATCGCCACCGAGCCGGACGGCTCGCCCCGCAGGGCCAGCTTGACGGCCGTTTGGGCGGCCTTGCGGGCCTCGGCGGCGTCGGTCTTGCTCACCACGCCGGGGAAGCAGCGCTGGAGGTAGCCGAAGGTGTCGCTACGGACCCGGCCGGCGTGGATCGCGCCCTTGACCAGCCGAACCAGGTGGTCGCCCAGCGCCCCGCCGGACAGCAGCTTGTTGCCGTGGGCGTCGATCGGGGCGTTCTTGTCCAGTTCCCCAGCCAGCGCGCACTCGCCGGCGCGGTGGACGCCCTCGCTCACAGCCACCACGCATCGCCCGATGCGGTCCACCGTCGCCTGCACGTCGGCCACGAACTGCGCCTCGCTGAAATCGACCTCGGGCACGTAGACCAGGTGCGGCCCGCTGTTCCTGGCGACGCGGGCGAGCACGGAGGCCGCCGTCAGGAAGCCGGCGTTTCGGCCCATCACCACGTTGATCTTCACCCCGGGCAGCGACCGGTTGTCCATGTCGTCGCCGATGAACGCGGAGGCGACCCACTTGGCGGCTGACCCGTAGCCCGGCGTGTGATCGTTCACGCGCAGGTCGTTGTCGATCGTCTTGGGGATGTGGAACACGTGCAGCGGATAGTTGTTCGACGCCGCCACCTCGTTCACGATGCGGGCGGTGTCAGCCGAGTCGTTCCCGCCGATGTAGAAGAAGTAGCGGATGTCGCGCTTCCTGCACACCTCAAACAGCCGCTGGCAATAGTCGACGTCGGGCTTGTCGCGCGAGCTGCCCAGGGCGGCCGACGGCGTCTGGGCGATGCCGGCCAGCCTGGTCTTGGGCACCCGGGTCAGGTCGACCAGGTCCTCCTTGCTCAGCCCGGCCACGCCGTGGCGCATCCCGAACAGCTTGCCCCTGGCGCTGGCGGTGAACTGCTCGATGACGCCGACCAGCGACTGGTTGATGACGCAGGTGGGCCCGCCGGATTGCCCGACGACCGCGTTGCCGTGAATGCTGTTGCTCTTCGCCATTCTGGAAATCCTTTCTTGCTCCTCACACGCACCCGTTCAGGGCTGCGGTTATTCGATTCAAGTTCAACGCACAGGAATGACTACTTTCGGCCGATGGCCGCCTGGTTCAGCATCTCCCGCTCGACGAACGTGGTGTCCCACTGCCCGCGGACGAATCGGTCGTGGCTGAGCACCTCGCGGCAGAGCGGAATCGTCGTCTTTGTCGGGCTGACGACGAACTCGTCCAGCGCCCGGCGGGCCGTGGCGATGGCCTCTTCCCGCGTCGGCCTGTGGACGATCAGCTTGCCGATCAGGCTGTCGTAGGTCGGGGGAATGTTATAGCCCTGGTGTACGTGCGAATCCCAGCGGACGCCGAAGCCGCCCGGCGGGATGAACGAAGCAATCTTTCCGGGGCAGGGCCGGAAGTTCATCGCCGGGTCCTCGGCGTTGATGCGGCACTCGATCGCGTGGCCCTGCGGCGCCACGTCGCGCTGGTCGATGGTCAGCTTCTGGCCGGCCGCCACGCGGAGCTGCCACTTCACCAGGTCCACGCCGGTGACCATCTCTGTGACCGGGTGCTCGACCTGGATGCGCGTGTTGACCTCCAGGAAGTAATACTTGCCGTGGCTGTCGAGCATGAACTCGACCGTGCCGGCGGAGTAGTAGTCGACCTCTTTGGCCAGCCGGACGGCGGCGTTGCACATCTCCTCGCGGATCTTCGGGTCGAGCTTGGGGGCGGGGGTCTCCTCGATCAGCTTCTGCCGCCGCCGCTGCACGGAGCAGTCGCGCTCGTTCAGATGGATGACGTGGCCGTGCTGGTCGCCGAGAACCTGCACCTCGATGTGCCGGAAGTTCTCGATGCACTTCTCCATGTACAGCCGGCCGTCCTTGAACGCGAGCTCGGCCTCGGTCTGGGCCTGCTTGAACAGCGAGCGGAGCGACGCCTCGTTGTGGGCGAAGCGGATGCCGCGCCCGCCGCCGCCGGCGGCGGCCTTGAGCGCCACCGGATAGCCGATGAAGCGCGCGACCTTGACGGCGTCTTCCACGGTCTCGACCGCGCCCAGCGCCCCGCCGGACTCGCCGGGCTCAGCCCTCGGCTGGTACACCTTGGCTTCGAGTGCGTCCAGGCTGTCCTGGGCCATCGGCACCTTGGCCTTCTTGGCCAGCTTCTTGGCCTCGATCTTGTCGCCGAGCAGCTTCATCGACTTGGCGCTCGGGCCGATGAATTCGATCTTGCAGTCCCGGCAAATATCGGCGAAGTGCGAGTTCTCGGCCAGGAAGCCGTAGCCGGGGTGAATGGCCTCGACGTCGGCGACCTCGGCGGCTGAAATGATCCGCGGGATATTCAGGTAGCTTTCCGCCGACGGGGCCGGCCCGATGCAGATCGCCTCGTCCGCCAGCGACAGGTAATGCGCGCCGCGGTCGGCCTCGCTGTAGACCGCCACGACGGAAATGCCAAGCTCCTTGCAGGCCCGGATGACCCGCAAGGCGATCTCACCGCGATTCGCGACCAGGATGCGACTGAACATCGGGAGTCCTCATGCAGGCGGTCGGCGATCAGCTCTCAGCGTTCAGCACGGATGCCGTCGCTGACCGCTGACTGCTGAACGCTTCCTAGCTCTTCTTCAGCAGGAACAGCGGCTGACCGTATTCCACCGCCTGGCCGTTGTTCACCAGGATCTTGGCGACAGTGCCGCGGACCTCCGCCTTGATCTCGTTCATCACCTTCATCGCCTCGACGATGCAGACGACGGTGTCTTCGCCGACGTTGCTGCCGACGCTGACGTAGGGGGCGCTGTCGGGCGACGGGGCGGCGTAGAACGTGCCGACCATCGGCGACGGAATGGGGATGAGTTCCTCCGCCGGCGCTGCCGCCGGGGCGGGGGCAGACGGGGCGGCTGGGGCCGCTGCGACGGCCGGGGCCGCCGCAACGGGCGCCATCGCCACGCCGGCCGGCCCGCGTCGCAGGGCGATCCGCTCTTCGCCGCAGCGGATGTCGATCTGGGACAACTCGTTGTCCACCATCAGCCGCACAAGGGCCTCAATCCGTTCGATGTCCATCGCTGTTCTCTCTGCCATGGTGTTGTCGCCGCTCGAGTATGGGAGCTCGCTCCCCCGGGGGGCTATGCACGCCTGCGCCGAGGTAAGCACCTGCAAGCCGAAAAAGTCTAACAGTTCCCCCCCGTTTTGTCACCGCAATTTGGACGCCCGATCAGTCGCGATCCGCCGCGCTGGTGGTCGCGCGCGGCGGGGCGTCGGCTGGGGGCGGCAGGGACTCGATCGTTCGCGCGATCGGGGCGATGCGCTCCGCCGACTGCGGGTCGGCCCCAGCCGCGATGTCCGCCTCGATTGACACCAGGCCGAACGGGTCGACCGATTTGTCGCGGTTCGACCGCGTCAGGCGAAGCGTGGTGTGTCGGATCTGGAACCGGTGCTTTCCGCCCAGCCAGCCGGGGCGGTCGACGTAGACGTTGCCCATGCCCTCGTAGTAGAGCGACTTCTTCGCGGCCCCCGGCGCCTCGGTCTGCACGAGGTAGCCGACGTGGGCGTTGACCGCCGTCGGGTCGCTGCCGCTGGCCGGGGGATAAATGTCCCAGATCACGCGGACGTACAGCCACTGGTGGATGGGCTGCTTCGTGTTGGTCGGCGGGGCCTCGACGATGAGGTCGTATTTGCCGCGCGGGTCGGCCGTGAACCACGCGCCCCGGGCGTTCCAGTGAAAGTTGGTCGGGGTCGCGAGGTCGGAATCGTACGTCAGTTCCCGCGTCAGATGCACAACGTCGTGTTCCATCCTCCCGCAACCGCACAGCGGCGCGATCGCGACGACTGCAAGAACTACGAGACAACGGAAACGGACTTGTCGTTTAGCGATGTTTTCCTGCATGGTGGAGACCACCGCTAGTTCTCGGGCGAAGCCGGTGCCGGCGCGGGGGCCGCTTCGCGGTCCGCGCCGTGTGCCCGCGGTGACTCGATGCCCAGCAGGCCGAGCGTGTCGCGTTCGACGATGCCGCGGAGCAGTTCGCGCGGGATGGTCGGCAGGTTGGAGCCCTGCACCAGGCGGTTCATCGAATACAGCGTCTCGATCGATGCGACCGGCATCGCGAAGGGGAACCCGCTGGCGAACAGGACGCGGTCGATCAGGGCGGATTCCTGCATGAGCACCAGCGCGTTGTAGGCCTGCCACGGATTCCGCAGCAGCGTGCCGAGGCTGGCCAGCACGTGGCCGTGCTTGGCCATCAGCGCCAGCTTGTGGTCCAGCCACGCGCCGCCGAGGTCGCCCAGGACCAGCTTGAGCCCGGGATGCTCGCGGAGCACCTCATCGAGCAGCACGGGATCCGCCAATTCCAGTTTGGCGGCTGGCGACGGGACCGGGCCGTCATGCACGATCAGCGGCAGGTTTCGCTCGACGAGTTCGCGGTAGAACGGCTGAAGCCGGCTGTCCATCGGGTGAAAGCCCTGGGCCGACGGCGAGATGGCGACGGCCTTGAAGGCCAGCTTGGCGACGGCGTCGTCGAGGGTATCGAACGCCCACGGGGCCAGCGGATCGATTCCGGCCACGCCGATCAGGCGATCGGGGTGGTTTCGCACGTAGCCGGACACGAGGCGGTGAGATACCTTGGCGTCGAGCAGGCGGCTCTCGAAGGAATAGACCATGGCGATGTCGATCGGCCCGAGCGACTCGAAGTGTTCGAGCGGGTCGGCGTGGAGGAGGCGATCGGCCAGCGGGTCCCGCCGGCGACTCGTCGGCGCGCGTTTGCCGACCTGCTCGGGCGATTCCCAGACAAAGGTGAAACTGTCGACGATCATGATGGCCGCCATTGTAAACAGATTCGCCCGCGGGAATCAACCCGCCAGTTCAGTCCTTGCCTTCGAGCTGCCGGAGGCGGATCGTCGCGAAGTCGGTGTTACTGCGGGCCCAGGGCGTGCCCAGGCCGGATTCCGACCGGATCGCGTTGCGGTATTCCTTGATCGCGCCGGCCCTGTCGTTCATGCGAAAATCCAGCAGCACCGCCCGCTGGAAGCGGGCGGGGTGCGGCGTGGACGGGTCGATCTGGTAGGCCCGGCGGTAATACTCGATCGCCGTCGCGTCGTCCTCGCAGTATTCCTTGAGCAACTCCGCCGCGTAGAAATACGCATCGTCCGTCTTGTCCGACTGCGGATACTCGCGGATCAGCCGAAGCAACTGCTCAAGCACCGGCTTGTAGGCCCGGGCGCCCATGCGGTCGGCGCCCTGGAGCTTGCGATAGCTGGTCATGGCGGAGAGCATCAACGCATCGGCCTCGGCGATCTTCTCCTGAGGCCGGGCTCGAACCGGGCCGGTCGGGTCGTCGTCCGGGCCGGTGGCTGGCTGAGACGCGGCGTTCGCCCGGCCTGGCGAGGATTGTGCGGCGACTTTGGGCTTGGCGCAGCCGGCGAATGCCAGCAGGCATGCGGAGGACAACAGCAATACGACCGTCAACTTCATCGGAATGCGACTCCCTGCAACCTCATTGCTCATCATAATCCTGTCACAAGTCTACCGACGGGCGTGAGCGGCGACAATGCCGCCTCTGGCGTTTCTTGTTGGGGCGAGGGTAGAATAGATGCCTTGGGGAGGGACGAAACATGACCACACGAATCACATCGCGGCTGCGCAGGCTCGGCATCCTGGTGGCGTCGGCTCTCGGGCTTCTGGCGTGGGCGGCGGCCGCGGCCGCCGGGCCGAATGCCATCGACGCGCCGCCCAAGCCGGACTCGGGCGAGCCGCGCGGCAAACAGCCGGCCCCGATCGACGAAGGCGCCGCGCTCATCCTGCCGGAGAAGTGGGACAATCCGGCCCTGCTGGCCCAGGCCGCCATCGAGCTGAACTCCCGGCTGGCCCAGGCGGAGCGCACCCGGCTGGTCCCGTGGGACATGGCTGAGCAGATTCGCAAGTCGCTGTCGGCCGGGCGGGCCGTCGCGGGCAAGATCGACGCCGAGACCCGCGTCGCCTACTACCAGGCGCTGTTCATGGCGGCGATCGCGGCCGGTCACCCCGACGAAGCGAAGATGTGCGCCCAGGACCTGCTCAAGCTGGACAACGCCCAGCCGTGGAACTGGCTGTCGCTGTTTCGGGCGGGCATGGCCACCGGCGACAAGGCCGCCTGCACCGAGGCGGTGAACAAGCTGACGCAGATGGTTGGGCCCGACAAGGCGGCCGCCATCGAGCCGATGAAGGAGCAGGCGGGGCCGATCGGAATCACGCCGGCTTGCGAACTGGCGCTGTCCGACGGCACGACGTGGACCCCGGCCAACAGCAAGGGCCGCGTGGTCGTCGTGGACTTCTGGGCGCAGTGGATTCGCACCAGCCAGCAGGCTATGCCGCTCACCCGCCGGGCCTGGCAGACGTTCAAGGACTACCCCGCGTTCGAGATGATCGGCGTGAACCTCGACGCCCGCGAGAGCCGCCCCATTGTCACCAGCTACATGAAGGCCAACGGCGTCGACTGGCCGGCCTATTTCGAGGGCAAGACCGGCGACAGGCCGATCAGCTTCAAGGTGTTCATGGTCAAGCCGATCCCGACGGAGGTGGTGATCTCGCCGGACGGGAAGATCATCTTCTCGGGCGTGCCGAACGACCCGATGTTCTACTACGCGATCCGGGCGGGGCTGGTAAAGGCGAACGGCGGGACGATCCCCGCCAGCCAGCCGGACGTGGTGCTGACCGTCGCTCGTCCGAAAACGGGGACAACCGGCAAGACGGTGACGCCGCCGGTGACCCCGCCGAAGACGCCGGCCCCGCCGGTCGGCGAGCCGAAGTCCGCGGAGGAGAAGGCAGCCGGTCAGCGCCTCAGAATCGCCGAAGCGTTCCTGGCCGCTGGCGCCAGGGAGAACGCGGTCGACGTGTATAAGGAAGTGGTGGCCAAGTGGCCGAACACCGACGCGGGGTTTAAGGCACGCGCGAAGTTGCTGACGCTGGTGAAACACAGCGGAGACATTCCGGGGGTGGACGTGCCGTGAGAGCGGGGGTCGTGACCGTGGGTGCAAAGAAGCCCATGGACCGCAGTCCCTGGGCTTTTTTTGTCTTTCACTGACCACCGACCACTGACCACTATTTGTTTCTTCACACCGCCAGGTTCACATTCGCGGCGGGTTGAACGGCGTTGACGGGCGTCACGGCGGCGGCGTGCAACTTCTCCATCACCAGTTGCCACGTCTGCCGCTGGTATTCCAGCAGGGCGATCGCCTCGTCGGCGGCCGCGGCGTCGCGGCGGAGGTTGCTCTCCATCAGGCGACGGTAGATGTAGGCGTAGAGCGAGTCGAGGGTGTCGGCCAGGGCCGGCTGGATGTCCCGGCGGAGCGACGCGCGGAGTTCGAGCACGATCTTCTGGGCGCGAAGTAGCTTTTCGCAGGCCGCCTCGATGTTCGCCGCGGCGATCGCCTCGCGGCCCTGGCGGGCGAATCGGACGGCGCCGTCGTAGAGCATCATCTGCAATTGTTCCGCCGACGCGGTCATGACCTTCATGCGAAGGTACTCCTGCGCCGGGTTGCGACTGGCCGTCTGCGTCATGTTCGCTTTCTGGTGGGCCGGTAAGAGTCGGGTCCCGCGGGCTCACCAGCTTCTGTTATCGGCGCGCCCAACGCGCTACTTGAACCAGGACGTCTTTCCCGTCAGCCGGACGAGGACGAGGATGACGATCCCCAGGTCGTGTAGAAGCTCGCCGCCGACGCCAGCGCCGACAGCGCCGACGATTGCGACTGGAGCGACGCCAGCGCCTGCTCCATGGCGTTGAACTGCCGCTGGAGCCGGGCCTGCTTGTTACTCAGGATCTTGTTCAGCACCGCGATCCGGTCGTTGAGCACGGTCTCCCGGCTGTCCAGGCCGTCCAGTTGCGTCTGGATCGTGCCGTTGGTCGAGTCGGTCAGTTGCGTCAGCAGGGTGTCGACGCGGTCGCCGATGCCGGAATCCGCCTGGAGGAACAACCCCTTCACGCCGGCCGGGTCGGAGGCGTAGGCGGCGCGGAACTTGCTCTCGTCGAAGCTGATCTGGGTGCCGTCGTTTGTTACCGAGAACCCGATCTGCGTCAGCCGGGAATAGCTGCCCGGGGCGCCCTCCACCGAGCCGGTGACCATCCGGAACAACTGCGTCCGGACGCGATTGGCGGTGTTGTCGCCCTGGAGCAGCCCCTTCGTGCCGGCCTCGGCGTCGTATGCGGTGGCCGTGTTGATCTGCGAGATCGTCGAGTTAAAGCTGGTGGCGAACGACTTGAGCTGGTTGACCAGCGTGTCGATCGTGCTCGATACGGTGATCGTCACCGGCGTGTCGGACGTGCCGGCCACGTTCAGCGTCACGTGGTCGATCACGTCGGTAATCGCGTTCGACCGCGAGTGAATGGCAATCGAGTCCCGGCTGGCCGGGTCGCCCAGGAACACTAGTGCGTCCTGTGGCTGGGTCATGGTCGAGAAACTCAGGCCGGTCGCGCCGGTGTCGAGGGTCATCCGCCCGGCCTGCCCGCCGATCGTGCTGCTGAGCACCAGGCGGTACGGGTTGGCGGCTGAGCCGTCCTTGATGACGGTGGCGGACAGGGCGCTCGTGGCGTTGTTGATCTTCAGTGCGACATCCGCGAGCGTATCGTCGGCAGCCACGGCCACGTCGATTCGCCGCGAGCCGTCGATCGTGTGGTCGGCGTCGCCGTCGGAGCCGAGGATGCCGAGGTCCTTCGCCGTGGTCGATCCGGCCTCGACGACGGTCAGCGTGCCGGCGCCGCCGGCGGTGTCGGTCAGCAGCAGGCCGTTGCCGGCGTCGTTGATCGACGCCGTCACGCCGATGCCGCGCGAGTTGATCTCGTCTATCACCTTGCCCAGCGTCTTCTCGTCGCCCTGGGTCAGGTCGACGGTGGCGGCGTGGCCGGCGCTGTCGGTGATTTTGAACTTGCCGTGGGCCACGCCCAGGTCGTCCAGCAGCGAGTTCTCGCTGACGTAGCGATGCTCCAGGTGGCCGCTGGAGGCCGACGTGTCGGCGGCGTCGTGCAGGATGTTCAGGCCGGCCGCCGTCGTGCCGCCGGACTCGGCGATCACGAAATTCCGCAGCGTTTGGCCGGACGTGTCGGTGATGACGATGCCGTTGCCCGATGTGTTCAGCGCCGCGTGAGCCGATACGCCGGCGGCTGCGTTGACCGCGTCCAGCACGTCCTGCACGGTCTGAGCAGCCGACAGGTCGACCACCGCCGAACCCGTGCCGCGGTCCTGGATTGAGATCGCCCCGGCTGTCACGCCCGCGCCGCCGTTGAGGTTCCGCAGCAGCACGGTGTTCAGCCCCGCCAGCAGCCGCCGGCCATGGATGACGTGGTCGGCGTCGCCGTCGCTGCCGAGCAGGCCGAGGTCCGCCGCCGCCTTGCTGCCGCCGACGGCGGCGACGGTGAGGGTCCCCGGGCCGCCGGTGGTGTCCTGGAGTTTCAGCCCGTCGCTGCCCGAGTCGACCGACGCGACGAGTTTGCCGCTGTTGCCCGTCGCCCCGTTGATCGTGTCGATCACGTCGCCCAGCGTCAGGGCGCTCGACAGATCGACCTGTAGTTCCGCCCCATTTTCCAGCGTGAACTTGATGTCGTTGCCCGCCACGGTTCGCAGGCCGTTGCCGTCGTTCAGCAGCGACAGGGCGGTGGAGGCGTTGACCGAGACAACGTCGTCGCCGGCCAGCGTGTTCGCGGCCACGCTGGCGAGGATGCCGAGGTCGGCCGCCGTCGAGCCGTTGTTGACCTCTTCGACCTTCAGGTTGTTCGCGATGCTGCCCGAGGTGTCCGTCAGGACGATCGTGTCGCCGCTGACCGAGGCCGTCACGGAGATTCCGCCGGCGCCGTTGATCGCGTCGAGCACGTCCTGCACGGACACCGCGGTCTTCAGGCTGATCGTCGCGCTGGCCCCGGAGCGGTCGGAGACCTTGATGCTGCCGCGTGCAACACCGGCCCCGCCGTTGAGCGCCTCGAGGTCCGTGGTCGGGTTGAGCTGGCCGTGGCCGAGGTCGATCGAGATCGTCCCCGCACCGACGGCCGTCGTGTCGCTGTCGCGGAACCCGCCGGAGACGACTTGGTGGTTGGCGACCATGCGGGCGGGCGTGAACTGGTAGACACCCGCGACCGCCCCGGCGTCCGCCGAGACCGTCAGCGCATCGGTATTCGTGCTGGCGGCCTTGACCGCCTGGAATGTCGCTTCCTTGTTGAACGTGGAGGTGTTGGACTTGAGGCCGAGCAGTTGCGCCGACAGCGTGGCCCAGGCGGTTTTCACCGAGTCGAGGCCGCTGACCTGGTTCTGGAGCAGCGTGCGGGGCCTGGCCTCGATGGCCATCAGCTTCTCGATCAGCGTGGCGGTATCCAGCCCGCTGATAAGCCCGGTGCCCGACGAGATCGTTCCCATGACCCCGAACCTCCAACGCGGCGTCGGTTCGCCCAGCCGCCCAGTCGCCCGCCGGGCGCGTACCGACACCAGCCCTCGTACCGCATTGATATCGGCGATTGAAGGAGGGGCGCTTGACGCGAAAGCGGTGGCAACCGCCCGTGGGTGCGGCAAGACTTGGTGACAGCATCCCAACTCCGTCTTTTTGTGGAGTGCGGTAGCGCAGCTACCGCTTTTGGGTTGTGCGGCGTCGCGCCTGCCCGCCAAAGCGGTAGCTACGCTACCGCACTCCACAAACCGACGATCCCCTC
>JAQTVL010000427.1:0-1257 GCA_028706835.1 Phycisphaerae bacterium
TTGCAGGTCCGCGCCGCCTACCTCAGCGAAGACGGCCGGGCTGAAGATTTTCACGCCCGACGACCCCGAGGCCGAGCCGCCGGCCGAAACCGCCTCCGACCGGCTGCATGAACGGTTATGCACCCTTTGTCGATAGTACGCTGGTCTGCGGGGCTTCGGTGCGGTATCATGAGGGGCTATGGCTCGACCCTGCGAGGGCGTCATGCGGTGGGTGGCGACGGTGCTGCTGGCGGCGATGCTGCCGGCCTGCGGCGGTTCGCCCCAACCGCCGGACGCCGTCGAGCGTATAAAACTGGAGCAGGAACTCCAGCGCGTCAGCGACCAGTACGGCCAGACGCTGACGCAATCGCGGCGCTACGAGGAGTTGAACCTCGATGCCCGGCTGAAGGCGGCGATGAAGCACGCCGACAAGCTCCAGGCCGATCTGGGCGCGGCGACCTCCAATCTGGCGACGATCGATCGCCAGCAGCGGGCGATGCTGGACCAGATGGAGTTGCCGATCTCGGCCACCCAGCCCGCGACGCAGCGGGACTGGTCGGAGCAACTGGCGGCCTTGCGGCTGCTCAAGAGCGAGGCCGAGCTGAGCCGCGTTGCGGTGCGGCGGAGCCTGGTCCGGTCCGAAGAGGAACTGTCGGACCTGCGGCAACTGCTGGCCCAGCGGGACATTCTGGCCCGCCAGGCGTTGAGCCAGGAGAAACGTTTGCTGGAATTGAACCGTAAGCTGCGGTGATCAGCCGGGAGCGGGTTCTTCCAAGAAAAAAGTTTCCTGATGCCAAAACAAGTGTGCATTCTCGGTTCGAGCGGTTCTGTGGGAACCAGCGTGCTGGCGGTCATAGAATCCATGCCGAGCGAACTGGCGGTTCGGTCGCTGGCGGCCCGCCACAACTGGCAGGCGGTGGCTGAGCAGGTCCGCCGCCACAAGCCCGTTGCGGTTGCCATGGCGGACCCCGAGGCCGCGGAAAAGCTGCGGCGAAACCTGAACGGCTCATCGACGCTGGTGCTGTCGGGCCCGGCGGCGATGACGGAATTGGCGGCGGACCCGTCGACGGATGTGGTGGTGTGCGCGGTGGTGGGGGCCGCGGGGTTGGCGCCGGCGTTGGCGGCGGCGCGGTCAGCCAAGACCGTCGCCCTGGCCAACAAGGAGGCGCTGGTCGTCGGCGGCGACCTGCTGATGGACGAGGTGCGGCGTCATAACGCGACGCTGCTGCCCGTCGACAGCGAGCACTCGGCGGTGTTCCAGGCGGTGCAGGCCGGGCG
>JAQTVL010000427.1:1267-4504 GCA_028706835.1 Phycisphaerae bacterium
CGCGAAACATGGCGCGACCCTACTCCCCGCCGATTCGGAGCATAACGCGATCTATCAATGCTTCGATTTCGTCCGGCCCGAGCGCGTCCGGCGGATCATCCTGACCGCCAGCGGCGGGCCGTTCCGAACGTGGTCCGCCCAGCAGATCGCCGATGCGTCGGTGTCGCAGGCCCTCAACCACCCGACCTGGCAGATGGGGCCGAAAGTGACGATCGACTCGGCCAGCCTAATGAACAAGGCGCTCGAGGTGATCGAGGCGAAGTATCTGTTCAACCTGTCGGCCGACCGCATCGAGGTGCTGGTTCATCCGGAATCGGTGATTCACTCGATGGTCGAATTTGTCGATGGAAGCGTGATCGCCCAGATGGGCCCGACCGATATGCGCAGTCCGATTCAGTACGCCCTGACCTGGCCTCGGCGGATGGAAAGCGTATCGGGCCGGCTGGACCTGGGCCAGTTGCGGCAACTGACGTTCGAGCCGCCGGACTTTGCGCGGTTCCCGGCGCTGGAACTGGGCTATCGAGTCGCGCGGGCCGGCGGCGACAGCGGCGCGGTCCTTAACGGCGCCAACGAGCAGGCCGTCGAGGCGTTCCTGGCGGGGCGCATCCGGTTCGGCCAGATTGTTCCGCTGGTCCGCCGGGCGCTGGATGAGCATCGGGTCAACCCCCAGCCGGGCCTGGAGCAGCTTCAGGCGGCCGATCGCTGGGCAAGGGAGCAGGTGAGTCAATGGATTTCCTGACACTGGCGTCTTTTCTGGATGTGCTCGCGACGACGGGCTACATCTTCCTGGTGATCATCGGCTTCACGGCGGTGATCTTCGTACACGAGCTTGGGCACTTCCTGGCGGCCAAGTATGTGGGCATCCGCGTGGAGCGGTTTGCCATCGGGTTCGGGCCGCGGCTGTTCGGCTTCAAGCGAGGCGAGACGGATTACTGCATCAACCTCCTGCCGCTGGGCGGCTACGTGAAGATGACCGGCCAGGAGGATTTCCAGCTTGAGAAGGGGGCGGTGCCCGATCCGAAGGCGTTCAACAACAAGTCCGTCGGGGCCCGCTCGCTGGTGATCGCCTCCGGCGTGGTGATGAACGTCATCTTCGCGGCCATCGCGTTCATGGTCGTGTTCATGTGCGGAAAGTCGTTCCACGCCTCCCAGATTGGCAATGTCACGTTCGACTCGGCAGCCTACGGCGTGTTGCGGCCCGGCGATGTGCCGCTGAAGATGGACGGCGACGACGTCGGCGACCAGACCGACGTGATGCTGATCCCAGCGCTGCACAGCGGCAAGGAGCCGATGAACGTGTTGGCGCGGCATCGCGACGGCACGGAGGAGTGGCTGAAGATCGACCCGAAGGCCGCCAAGGGCGGCATGCTGGACGGCCTGAAGTCCATCGGCGTCGACGGCGATTACAGGCTGGTGCTCGACAAGAAACTCGACGACAGCGAGAAGACCGCCTACGAAAAGACGATGAAGAAGTCGCTGCTCAGCGGCGACCTGAAGCCCGGCGATGTCATCGTTCGCGCCAACGGCCAGCCGGTGGAATACTACAGCGACCTGGTGAACCTGGCGCAGGAGAGCGGTGGCCAGCCGATCACGCTCACCGCCGAGCGAAAAGAGGGCAGCCGAACAGTCGAGGCCCGGGCGGTGCTGGGCGTGGAATTGGCCGGCCCGAGCATCCCCGAGTTCCAACTCCTCGGCGCCCATCCGCGGATGACGATCGAGGCGGTGCAGCCCGGCTATCCCGCGGACGGCAAATTGAAGGAAGGCGACGTCATCCTCCGGCTGGAGGACGTGGACTATCCGCTGTTCACCAATGGCGACCCGGACGACCGGTATCGCTCGCCGCAACTGATGGAACTGATCCAACGGTCCAAGGGCAAGGAGGTCGCGATTGTTGTCGATCGCTACGGCGAGCGAAAGACGTTCACGATCAAGCCGAAGACCTGGTTCTACAAGTCCGACGTGAAACTTGGCATCGGCAACGGCGTCTACTCCAAGATCGCGGCCCTCGGCCAGGTGGACGACAACTCCGTTCTCGGCAAGGCCGGGCTCCCATCGGGTGTCACGATCTTTGCCGTGATCCCCACGACCCAGCCGACCACGCAACACGAATCCGCCGGCCTGCCGGCCACCCGGCCGTCGTCCAAGGCCGCCACTCGGCCTGGCGACTTGCCCCTCACCTGGAGCCAGTTCTACCAGGCGATGCGATCCGCCGCCGGCTCCACCGTTCAGATCACCTACCAGGGCGGCGACGGCGACATTGGGACGATCACGGCAAGCGTTCCTCCGGTCAGCACGGGCTGGGCCAACAGCATCGCCTTCAGGCCCAGGCCTCTGCTGCTGGACCCGCTGGTTCGGACGTACAAGACCAACAGCCCGCTGGCGGCGGCCTGGATGGGCACGCAGAAGACCGGGCGGTTCATCCTCCAGGCCTACGTGACACTGGACCGCCTCGTGCGCGGCGACGTGAGCGTGAAGCACCTGTCCGGCCCGGTGGGCATCGCCTATGGCAGCTACAAGACGGCCCGCAGCGGGCTGGTCGACCTGCTCTACTTCCTGGCGATGATCTCCGCCAACCTGGCGGTGATCAACTTCCTGCCGCTGCCGATTGTCGACGGCGGGCTGATGGCGTTCCTGCTTTACGAGAAGGTCCGCCGCAAGCCCGTCTCGCTCCGCGTGATGCAGGCGACGCAGATCGTCGGGTTCGTGCTGATCATCAGCCTGTTCCTGTGGGTGACGTGGCAGGACATCCTCAGGCTGCTGCTGGGGTGAGGCCGTCGCAGTTTCTGCACCGGGGAGACGCGGGTGGGCAAGCGAGCGCGGACACCTTCGCTGCGGGTCAAGCTGTTCCTGACCGTCAACGCGGTCGTCCTGGTCGTGACCGCGGCCGGGCTTGCATTCGATGTTCCCAGGCAATACCGGGCCTTCCATCGGCTGCTCTACGAGCAATTGCTCGACGACGCCCGCGTCTGGCAGATCGCCTGGGCCCGGGCCGATGGCCAGGAGCAGCAGTTCCAGCAGAACGCCAAGGCCCTGCGGGCCCTGATCGGCGAAAACGACGCCCGCGACCAGATTGTCATTGTGGTCGGGCCGAAGCAGGATCCCAACGGCCAGGCCGTGCTCGCCTGGATGCCCGACAACATCACGCCCGGCCTGCGGCAGTGCCTCATCGATCATGCCGACGACCCGCACTCGATGGCGTCGCTGGATGGCCGCAGGCTGATGGTTGTCAGCCTGCCC
>JAQTVL010000428.1 GCA_028706835.1 Phycisphaerae bacterium
CGGACTCCGCCGGCCGAACTTCCCCCACCACTATCTATCGGCCAGCCCCTCCCTGCAACTACGGTTATGCACCCAACGGGAGAAAAACCGGGCGTGCCGCTGAGGCGCTGAGAACGCCGAGGGAAGAAAGACAATCCGCAGACTGCACGGATTTCGCCGACTGGCCCTCTCCCTGGCTCCCTCCCCCGCAGAAAGACGCGGGGGAGGGAAAGAGGATGCCGGCGGTGTGGCCGTGTTTTCTGGCACGATCTAACACTTTTGCATTGCCGTGTGTTAGGCCATGCCTTCAGGCATGGTATGGCCGCAGTTCCCACTCCATACCCCCAGCCCGTTTCAACGGGCTTCTCGTAGCGGCTTTAGCCATCGCCATCGGCTGAAGCCAGATTGCGAAGGGCGTTGAAACGCCCTGACCAAAGGGGGCGACCGGTTCGGGTACTATGGCTAAAGCCATGGCCTATTACACGACAAGAGATGCTGCCAGAAAATACGGCCACACCCGATGCCGGCGGGTACTCTCTTGCTCCCTCCCTGGTCTGACTACGCTCACCACAGGCTGAAAGATGGGGGAGGGAAAAGAGGACGGCGGCGCCGCTCCTGTCCCTTCTCCGCATCCATCGCAGGCAACCTCTTTTCCCGATCGCCCGAATCGCCGATAATCGTCTTCGTGGCACTTGGTGTTCTTGGTGTCTTGGTGTCTTTGTGGTAAATCAGAACCCGACGGGGAAGTCCGAACGGAGCGAATACAACCACGATGGCTATCGAAAATGAAATCGCTTGCGTCATTCTCTGTGCCGGCAAGGGCACTCGGATGCAGTCCGACGCCATGCACAAAGTCTGCTTCCCGCTGGCGGGGAAACCTGCGATCAACCGGATCATCGAGACGCTCAAGGGGGCCGGGATTTCCCGGTTCGTCGCAGTCGTCGGCGAGAAGGCGGAGCAGGTCATCCGCACCATAGCCGCGGAACACCCCGAAGTGTCCTATGTCTATCAGGGCGAGCAGAAAGGCACCGGGCACGCGGCACAGGTGGCGGCGGAGGCGCTCGAGCGGCTGGGGTTCGCCGGGCCTGTGCTGATCGCCATGGGGGATAAATACATCGAGCCGGTGGTGATCCGGCAACTCGTCGAGAGCTATGTGCGAACCAGCGCGGACCTGGTGTTCGCGGTGGCGCGGAAGGCGGACGCCCCGTCGGCGGGGCGGATCGTGCTCGACCCGGAGAGCGGGGACGTGCTGGCATCGATCGAGATGCGGGACATGCAGCGGGCGAGAATCCTGGGGCGCTACGCGGCGCTGGCGGGGCGGAATAAGCCCGTCGCGAGAAAGACGCTGCTCAAGATGGGGTTGGAAATCATCAGCAATCCCGTCAAGCTCGCAAAGGCGCTGGGGGCGACGCTGGCGGGCATGACCGAGGGCGCGGGCAGCGTGCCGGCGAAAGATCTGCGGGAGGCGCTGGGGGCGAACCCCGGATACTTCAATGTCGCCGGCAAACTGCTGGACGCCGACCAGGCGGAACAGGCAGCCCGGCACGTGAACGTGTCGCTCTACCTCGGGCGAAGCAACGCGGTCTATGACGCACTGCACCGGCTGAGGCCTGACAATGCGCAGCGGGAGTATTACCTGACGGACATCGTGACGCTGCTGGCGTCGGCCCGCGACCCGCGGGGGCAGGCGCTGTGGAAGGTGCGGGCGCACGAACTGGCGGACGCCAACGACGTGCTCGGGTTCAACGACCCGCAGGAGCTGCTGGCGATCGCGGACCACCTGCACCGCAAGGCGGCGTCGGCGGCGACGGCGGAGGCGGAGCCAGTGACGAAGCTGGGCAAGGACCGGCTCAAGCCGCTGGCGGAATGGGTCCGGCTGTTCGAAACGTTCCCGCCGAAATTCCGGGCGACGCTGCGGGAGTTGTACGGGCCTGACGATGCGTTCATCGCGGAGCGGCGGAAGGCGTATCTGGGCGTGCTCAAGCGGTTCGGGCAGCGCTACGGGCGGAACGCGGACGTGATCGTGGCGCGGGCGCCGGGGCGGATCAACCTGATGGGGCGGCACGTGGACCACCGCGGCGGGCACGTGAACGTGATGGCGATCAACCGCGAGGTGCTGATGGTGGCGGCCCGGCGGGCGGACGACGTGGTCCGGCTGACGCACGTGGACCCGAAGCGGTTCCCGGACGCGGAGTTTTCCATCGGCGGGTTGATCGGATCGATGGTGTGGGACGACTGGCTGACCTACGTGAACAGCCGGCAGGTGCAGCAGATGGTACACGACCATCGCGGCGACTGGAGCAACTACGTGAAGGCGTCGACGGTGCGGTTGCAGCAGCAATACCGCGATGTCCGCGTGGTGGGGATGGACGTGGCGGTGACGGGGAATATTCCGATGGCGGCGGGCCTGTCGAGCAGCTCGGCGGTGGTGGTGGCAGCGGCGGAGGCGTGCGTGGGCTTAAACCGGTTCGACGTGACGCCGCGGCAGTTCGTGGATATGTGCGGCGAGGGCGAGTGGTTCGTAGGCAGCCGGGGAGGATCAGCCGACCACGCGGGCATCCGCATGGGGCGGCGCGGCAGCGTGGCCAGGCTGAGCTTTTTCCCGTTCACCGTGGAGGGGCTGTATCAGTTCCCGCAGGGCTACAGCCTGCTGGTGGCGAACAGCCACATCAAGGCGGCGAAAAGCGGCGGGGCGCGGGACCAGTTCAACCAGCGGGTGGCGGGGTATGAGTTCGGGTTCCTGCTGCTGAAGGACCGGTTCCCGAAGTATGCGCACCTGCTGAGCCACCTGCGGGACTTCACGGCGGAGCGGCTGGGGGTGACGCCAAGCGAGATTTACCGCATGTTGGCGCAGTTGCCGCTGGTGATGTCGCCGGAGGAGGTGACGCGGACGCTGGCGGACGGGCACGCGCAGGCGATCGAGCGGGTGATGAGCTCGCACGCGGCGCCGGCGGGGTACGAGATCCGGGAGACGATCGTGTACGGGTTGGCGGAGTGTCGCCGGGCGGCGATGGCAAAGGAACTGCTGGAGGCGAACCGGCTGGACCGGTTCAGCCTGCTGATGGCCCGCAGCCATGACGGCGATCGGGTGGCGGTGTGCCGCGTGGAGGGGGGGAAGACGGCGTGCTCGCCGTATCACTACGACTGCGGCGACAACGCGCTGCGGACGCTGGTGGCGGACCTTCGCAGCGAGGACCCGGACCGCGTGCTGGCGGCGCAGTTGTGGATGCAGGCGGGGGGGTATCGCTGCTCGACGCCGCAGATCGATGCGATGGTGGACCTGGCGGCGGGGGTGCCGGGAGTGGTGGGGGCGCAACTTTCCGGCGCGGGGCTGGGCGGGTGCGTGATGGTGCTGGCGGCGGACGCGGCGGTTCGGGCGGTGCAGAAAACGCTGACGGAGGGGTACTACGGGCCGAGCGGGCTGGAGCCGGCGATCGAGGTGTGCATCCCGGTGCAGGGGAGCGGGCTGCTGGTGTTCTGAGCGGGCTAGCGGATCGGCTGGACGATGATGGCGTGAGGCGAGGTGGGGCAGCGGTGCTCGCAGAGGCCGCAGCCGACGCAGCCGGAGTAGTTGAGGACGACGGGGGCGCGGGTGGCCATGTCGGGCTGCTCGCCGAGCGCGATGGCGTCGGTGCCGCGCGGGCAGGAGTCGATGCAGGCGGTGCAGTCCTCGCCCTGGGTGCGCAGGCAGAGCTGTGGCGTGCACTCGGCGGTGCCCATGTGAATCTTTTCGACCGGTGTGCGCACAAGTGCGCCGCTGGGGCATGCTTGCATGCAGGGCAGCGACTCGCAGAGGACGCAGGGCTGCTCGATCGCGCAAATTACGGGCGTTACTTCCGCCAGCTTCGGCGCACCCGCCCGGGCCGGCCGGGTGTCACGCCTCATGCGGATCGCGCTGACCGGGCACGCGCTGGCGCACTTGCCGCACGACTGACACGTCCGCAGGAACTCCGCCTCCAGCAGCGCCCCCGGCGGGCGGAGCAATCGCGGCCTCGGGGCGGCCGTCTCGATCGACCGCCGCACGCGATCCAGGCGGCCCTGGACCAGATTCGCCAGCGGCCCGAGCATCGATGCCAGGCTCTCGCGGAAGAATCCGCGACGATCGGTCGGCTTGTCGTCAGAAGCATCGGCCATTTTGAAACCCTACACCGGCACTTCCACCGCCGGCGCAATCGCGTATTTCGCTAACTTCGCGCGGTCCACCTCGACACCCAGCCCGAGCGACTTGATCGGGCGGACTGCCCCGCCGCGCCCGAACCGCGGCGATGGGCGCGTCACATCGTCCCTCAGCAGCAACCGCCCGAAGCTGCCTTCCGCGAACCGTACCCCGCGCACCATCGACAGGAACCATCGCCCCGCGCTCGACAACAACCCCGTTTCGCCCACCATGCACCCCAGTTGGAACCCCAAGCCACCGGCAACGGCACGTTCCGCCAGCCGCCTCGCCGCGATCAGCCCGCCGTTCTTGCTCACCCGGATGTTGAACAGGTCCACCGCCTTGGCCCCGATCAGCCGATCCGCGTC
>JAQTVL010000016.1 GCA_028706835.1 Phycisphaerae bacterium
GCGACCAGCGTCGGCTGGCCTGGCCGGGTCAGCTCGACGCGGACGAGGTCCTTGGTGTCGGGCGTCGGGTCGATCAGGGCCTTGCCGAGGCGGGCGGGTTTCTCGGGCTTCTTCTCGGCGCCCAGGCCCATCCAGCCGTTCTTCCACGCGGCCAAGTAGCCGACCCCAAGGGTCAGGGCCACCAGCAGCACGATGGTAGTTTTGTGACTCATAGCTTTTCACCCGTCTGAATCAGGAACACTTTATGCCGGATCCGTCCGACCCGGATTGCTCCACCCCGAATCTAGGATTCGGGGCTTGGCCAAGCCCCGAACCAGAGGTTCGGGGTGCCGTTGTCAGTGCAGCCGCCTCAGATAGATCACCAGACCGCCGACGAGCAGCACCAGCAGCGGCCAGACGCCGATCACCATGATCTGGATCGGCAGGAGGCGCTTGTCGGGCACGTTGATCGGCGGGAACGCGACCGGGCCGGCGGCGATCCAGTCCTTCTGCCCAGCCAGGTAATACACCGAGTCGACCAGTATCTCCGGGTTGGCGTCCGGCGGAGGATCGAGCCGAAGGCCTTCCTCTTCGCTCAGCCGGGCGACCGGGCTGTCGACGTAGCCGTCGAGCAGGCTCTGGCCGGCGGCGAACACGATCACGCGAGCCTTGCCGCCCTTGTCGGTGGTCCGCGAGGCCTCCGCCATCACGCACAGCGGCGGGGCCATGTCCTTGTCGCCGCGGCGAATCACGGCCTGCGGCTGGTTCTCGATCTGGTTCTGAAGGTTCATGATGTCGCGAGTGGCGAACGTACTGCGGTCGCTGCGCGGCACCTCGAGCAGTTGGACGTGCGTGACGCCCTCGACGTCCGACAGTTCAATCGGCGCGGCGTCCTCGAGCAGTATCCGCCGGTTGTTCAGCGGCCGGCCGACCGGGTGGTTCTCGTCGAACCGGTTCACCAGCATCCATCGGATTCGCGTGCCGCTGACGTTGTAGGCGCCTTCTTCGCTGGTCGGGATGCCCTGGATCAGCCGGGCGTCGTTCTGGACTGTCAGGCCCCACTCTTCCTTCAGGTAGCCGTTCCACTCGTACTTCGGCGAAACCGGCTCGCCCATCATGCCCATTGGGCGCGGATAGGACCAGGCGGCCAGGAAGATCGCGTTCCCGTCCTGAATCGCCTCCTTGACGGCCTGGGCGTGTTGCGGGCCGAACTTTGCACCGGGCTCTTCCTGCTCGCGCTGCTGCATCGGATTCGGCAGCGGCGGCGGCAGCACGACGTAGACCCGCGGCAGCGGCTGGCGAGCGGGCTGGCTGGCCGGCGGAGTGGCCGACTTGTCCGCCTCGTCCTCGCCCCCATAGGCGGGGGCCGGCGGCTTGATGTCGCGGGCCAGGTTCCACTCCGTCACTTTGATGTTTGCCTTCTCCAGCCGGTCGCGGAGCGTGTTCATCCGGCTGTACGGGATTTCGCCTTCCTCCGGCCCGCGCTGCTGCATCTGCATCATCATCGGGTTGGGCTGGCCGGTGAAGTGGACGAAGACCACCTCGGCCAGCCTGTCCTTGCCGGCGGACAGGATCGCGGACCCGACAGCGGCGTCGCCGTTGAACGTGCGGCGCGTCTGCCGCTCCTTGGCGTCCATTTCGTTGCGAGGCATGGTCGCGACCTGAGGCCAGACCTCGTTGAAGTCCAGCAGCCTGGGGGTCGCGCCGGCCACCTCGATCAGCAGCAGGTTCTCCTGCTTGAATTTGTCGGCCAGGCCTGCGGTCTTGAGCGCGGGCAGCTTCTCCGCCCGGTCGCGCAGCTCGCGGACCGGCGCCAGAGCGGCCTCGATCTGCTGGTCGCTGCCGTCGAGGAACTGCTTGCTGTTCGCGTCGATCTGGCGCAGCAGGTTCAGCAGCGCCTGAATGCGTGTCAGGTTCTCCGCCGACGCGTTCGCCGCGAACTCCACCGCCTTCGCCCAGTCCGGCAGGAACTTCGCGTACTGGCCGGCCGGGAGGTTCTGGCTCATCTCGTTGAACACCTGGTTCAGGACGCTCGCCGGAATCATGGGGCTCTGTTCCGCCGCCAGCATCATCCGCCGCCCGCCCGCGTTCACCTGCATATACCACGGCAGGAAACTCGTGACCGCGGGCTGGTCCGCCGAGAACTGTGCGAGCAATCGCCCCTGCTTGGCCAGCAGTTGCATTACCTTCTGGAACTGAGGCCGCAGGGCGTCTGCCGGCTGGGTCGTTGCCGGGGTCGCCGCCATTGCCGCCTGGAGGGCCTTGAATTCCTTGGCCAGGTCCTCGCCGATGGCCTTCGTATTCTTCGTCACGCCGCCGTCGTCGCCAGCCATCTTGGCGGCCAGTTCCTTCAACGAGACGAGCGACTTCTTGGTGCCCTCCAACTCGTCGACCACGCTCTTGAGCGTCTTCTTGACCGTCTCGGCCTGCTGGTCGTAGGCGGCCATCGGGCCCGCCTGCGGCTTCTTCAACTCGTCGTTCGCCTCGGAGAATTCCCGCGGAATCCGCTGGAACTGGTCGATCGCCTCGCTGGTCTGGCGGAAGTAGCGCAGCCAGGCCGCGTTGTCGGCCGCCAGCGTCAGCAGCGATTTCTCCTGGGGCTCCAGCGCCGCCGTCACCTTCTCCTGGCGGGCCTGGAAATCGGAGATCAGGTCCTTGTAGCTCTTGATCTGCGGGGACTGGGCGTTCTCCAGCCGGGCCGCCAGCGCCGCCCGATCGTCCGTCGACGCGGCGTCGACAACCGTGACCTTCTTGCCGGCGGAGCGGATTTCGTCGGCCAGTTCGGTGACACGCGACTTGTAGTCCACGCCGGTCACTTCGTCACGGACCTTCTTGGGGTCCTGGCTGCCGTAGAGGATCGTCAGGGTGATCGGCTTGTCGACGTCCCGCACGATCTTCCGCGTCCGTTCCGACAACGAGTATCGCCCCAGGCTGCTCCAGTCGCGGTGGGCCGGCAGTGTGGATGCGACGAAGTTGATGACCACCAGCAGGGCGCTGGCGATCGCGACGGTCAGCAGGACGTTGAGCCCCACGCCCAACCGCTGCCCAGCCGAGAAGCTCGGCCCGGCGACCTCCGGCGCTTCGGAGAGGGGCACGGGGGCGGCCGGGTCCTGGTTCTTGTTCTCTATCGCCATCGTCGTGACTCCAAAACCTTGACCGAGAGGAACAGGAAGAACAGCATCATGCTCAGGAAGAACACCAGCGAGCGAAGGTCAATGATGCCCTTGGAGAAGTTGTCGAAATTCGCGGACACGCTGACGTAGTTGACGAACCGGGCGACCCGCCCGGCCACCAGGCGGTTCAGCAGCAGCGGCAGCAGCGTGAAGATGGCCAACACCGCAGCCGACCCGAGGGCGGCCAGGAGTTGGTGTTTGGTTAGCGAGCTGAAGAACAGCCCGACGGCGATGAACATCCCGCCCACCAGCATCATGCCGAAGTAGCCCATCAGCGCCTGCCCGAATTCCGGCTGGCTGTAGGCGGACAGCAGGAAATAGTGGGGCAGGGTGGTCAACAGCAGCAGGACGTAGAAGCCGAGGACCCCGAAGAACTTGCCGAGCGCGACGTCGATCTCGGTGACCGGGGCTGTCATCATTGTCTCAATCGTGCCTCGTGCGTACTCGTCGCTGAGCAGCGCCATGGTCAATAGTGGCACGGAGAGCACCAGCACCCAAACCACATGCGAGAACACCTGCCGTAGCGATGCTTCCATTCCCGGACGGAAATCCAACACGAACAGGATACCTACCAGCGCCAGGAACTTGGCCCCGATCACATACGCCCGCGGGCTGGTGAGCACGCTGGCCAACTCGCGCTTCGCGATGACACACGTGTTTCGCATAATCGGTCCCTCGAAAAAGCCATCCACTTGCGGCGATCAGCGATCAGCTCTTAGCGGTCAGCTTTCAGCCAAAACAAGCTGAGGGCTGGCCGCTGATCGCTGACAGCTTTCTTTACGCCACCGCCGTCTTTTCCCGCAACTGCTGCTGGGCGGTCACCTGGACGAAAAAGTCTTCCAGGCTGCCCGATTCCCGGCGGATTTCACGCAACTGCCAGCCCGCGCCCGCCACGGCCTTGAACAACTCCGTCCGCGGGTCCTGGCCGGCCGCCGGCGTCACCGCCAGCCGGGCCCATTGGCCTTCCGCCGCCACGTCCACTTTCTTCACGCCGTTGACCGCCGCCAGCGACTTGACCATCGCCGCGGTCTCGGCGCCGCGGACCTCGAGCACCAGCCGGCCGGTCGTCACCTGGTCCCGCAGCGATGCGGGGGTGCCGTTGGCGATGATCTTGCCGCCGGCGATGATGATGATCTCCGAGCAGGTCTGCTCGACTTCGGGCAGGATGTGGCTGGACAGGATGATCGTGTGCTGCTGGCCGAGCTCCTGGATGAGGTGCCGCGTCTCGCGAATCTGCGTCGGGTCCAGCCCGATCGTCGGCTCGTCGAGCACCAGCACCGCCGGCTCGTGCATGATGGCGTCGGCCAGGCCCACGCGCTGGCGATAGCCCTTGGACAACTGGTCGATGCGGCGTTCCATCATGTTGGTCGGGGATCGCAGCCAGCAGCGGTCCGCCGCCTGCTCGACGGTGATCTTTCGCTGCTTGGCGGGGATGTTCTTCAACTCGGCCCGGAACTTGAGGTAGTCCTTCACCTTCATGTCCGGGTAGAGCGGCACGTTCTCCGGCAGATACCCGATCCGCCGGCGGACCTCCAGCGATTGGCTGAACACGTTGTAGCCGGCGACGCTGGCCCGCCCGTCGCTGGCCGACAGATAGCAGGTCAGAATCTTCAGCGTCGTGCTCTTCCCCGCGCCGTTGGGCCCGAGGAAGCCGACGATCTTGCCTTCCGGCACGGTGAAGCTGATGCGGTCGACCGCCAGAACCGGACCGTAATACTTGGTCAGGTTCTCCACCTCAATCATTGCCTTCATGGTCGCCTCTCGCAATTGCGACAGAAATCCGCGCCGACAAGGTCCGGCGTCACACGACGCGCCTCCGGGGGCCGCGTCAGTCGATTGTTACGTCCGAGTTCGCCATCAGGTTCCGACCGGCGGACAACGCTCATCCCCCCAAGCCAGCCGACAAACGCTTTACAGTAGAAACCCACCAGGCCACAGGCAAGTTTCGGTTCCCTCCGGCCTGTCACCAGATTTCGAGTCTTACCACTTAAGAGAGTCAGGGCGGTCTTGTCAAGGCCTAGAGTGAAGTACTACCGATGCATACAAGGATTCGACCCGGGGCGAAAGTTGGATTTCAAAGTTGGATTTCAACCCACACCCCCCTCTTGAAATTCAACGTTTTGTGAAATTTGAAGTTTTGCGAACTCAGCCGGTGGCCCCGACCCAAGACACGGACCGCCTTCTTCCTGGCCTTCGAGTCAGATTGAGAAGTCACATTTCATCCCCTACCCCCCACTTGAAATCTGACTCAATTCCTGCTGATAATTTGACATTAGATATTAATGCTGTTAATATGGAGGTAATATGATGGCATATTACTAAAAGAACTTACGTAAGTGCGACACTATTCGCATCACGCAACAACACTAACTAACATGCTGTGGAGAACACCATGTCCGACACCATCGAATTCGCCCGCCTCGTAGGCTCCGAACGCCGCGTCGGCGACTCCCTGGCCGGCGTGTCCCGACACTGGCGGGGGGACCAGGAGCGGTTCCTCTTCATCTCCCCGCACGATGACGACGCGGTCCTCGGGGCAGGCCTGCTCATGCAACTCGCCCAGCGCGAGCATGTGCCGGTCTACCTGCTCATCATCACCGATGGGGCCATGGGCTACTGTGTGCCCGAAGAGCGGCTGACCGTCTCCGGCATCCGCCACAAGGAAACGTTCGCTGCCTACCAGACGCTGGGTCTGCCAGCCGACCACATCGTCTGGATGGGGTTCCCGGACTGCCAGCTTTCCAACTACCTCGGCCGCCGGCCGGCGGCGTCGAACGATCCGACCGCGATCGCCGGGTTCACCGGGTTGCAGAATTCCCTGACGCATCACCTTCGCCAGATTCGCCCGTCGCAATGTTTCATCCCGACGCACTCCGACCTGCACCCCGACCACCGGCTGGCACACGACGAGCTGATGATCAGCATCTTCCACGCCGCCGGGGAGATCTGGCCGGAGCTCGGGGTCCCGCTGCCGTGGATTCCGCACGTCAACGAGTTCGCCGTCTACTGCGATTTCCCCGCCCCGCCGAGCCTGCGGATTCGCACGCCGCAGGAATTCCTCAAACGCAAGCTCGACTCCATCGCCTGCTTCGCCAGCCAGCGGCAGATCGCCGCCACGGTGCAGGCCGTCGCCGACGCCGGGGCCGAGGAGTATCACCGCGCCTACGACCTGGCGCTTTATCAGCCGGCCCGCTACCGCTTGGCCTTCGACCAGCCGCCCGTCCCGCGGACGATGCGCTGATCGCCCCAGCCCGGACCCATAGGTTCCGGGTGTCCCGTTCCGCGGACGAATCGCTGATCGGCCAAGCCCGGAACCATAGGTTCCGGGTGTCCCGTAGTGCGGTCCAAAGCGCGGATTTCACGGATTGCACGGAATGAAAATGGTATTATTCCGTGTCATCCGTGACATCCGTGTTCGTCCCAACGGTTGGATCGCGAACCTATGATCGCCACAATCACCAAGTCGTTCTGCTTCGAGGCCGCCCACTGGCTCCCCCAGGTCCCGCCCGAGCACAAGTGCCGCAAGATGCACGGCCACAGCTACCGCGTCAGCCTGGCGCTGACCGGCCCGGTGGACCCAGCCACGGGTTGGGTGATGGACTTCGGCCAGGTGGCAGCCGCGTCCGACCCGCTGCGGGCGAAGCTCGACCACGCGACGCTGAACGATCTGCCCGGCCTGCAAAACCCGACCTCGGAAAACATTGCCCGCTGGATATGGGATCGCGTCAAGCCGGCCCTGCCGCTGCTGTCCGCCGTGATCGTCGAGGAGAACCCATCCAACCGCTGCGAGTACCGGGGCGAGTAATCCTCTTGTTGCGTCCAGGCGGGGTTTTCATTAGAACAGATCGCCATGGGCGTCCGCTTCATTCTGGGCCGATCGGCGGCCGGCAAGACGCGGCGATGCGTCGAGCAGGTGGCCGATGCCCTACGCCGATCGCCCGAGGGCCCGCCGCTGATCCTGCTCGCCCCTGAGCAGGCCACCTTCCAGCTCGAACGCCTGCTCGTCGAGGCCCAGGAAAAGGGGTCACAAGCCATTTCCGCCGGCGTCGGCTATCACCGCGCCCGCGTGCTCTCGTTCCGGCGGTTCGCCCGGCTGGTGTTCAATGAGCTTGGCGGCCCGGCTGATCCGCCGATCCAGCCGCTGGCCCGGCAGATGGCGCTTCGCGCGGTGCTTGAGCCGATGCGCGATCGCCTGCCGACCTTCGCCGCCAGCTTCGACCGCCCCGGCTTCCTGGCCCGCCTGGCCGATCTGTTCCGCGAGTTCCACCAGTACCAGGTCGATTCCGCCCGCCTCCGCGAGCGGGCCGGGGCTGAGCCGCGGGAGCGGCTGAAGCGAAAGCTGCTCGAACTGGCCGACGCCTTCGACGCGTTCAACGCCTACCTGAAGGACGCCCACTTCCCCGACCCTGACGCGGCGCTGACCATCGCCGCCGACCGGCTGGCGAAGTCCCGCCTGGCCTGCGGCGCGAGCGTGTGGGTCGACGGCTTCGCCGGCTTCACGCCCCAGGAACTGTCGTTCCTGGTCGAACTGGCGAAGGTGGCGGAGGGCGTGGAGAGCGCCCTGGTTTGCGACCCCCGGGAAGACATGGAGGGGGACAGTCCCCGGGGCCGGCTGTTCCGGCGTACCGAGCAGACGTATCTGCGCCTGCGCCAGTTATTCGCTGACGCCGGCGTGACCGTCGAACCGTCCATCTCGCTGTCGGCGATTCATCGTTTCGCGGCGTCCTCGCCATTAGCGACAATCGAACGCGAAATGTTTAACCCTCTCCCTTTGGGAGAGGGCAGGGTGAGGGTGCGCGGCAATACGCCCGGCGTGGACCGCGGCCCTGCGTCGAACGGCGACGCACCCTCACCCCTCCCCCTCTCCCAGGGGGATAAGGATTGGCTCCTCCTCGTCGAGGCCCCCGACCGCCGCCGGGAAGTCCGGGCCGCCGCCAATCACGTGCGACACCTGGTGGCCGACCGCGACTATCGCTATCGCGACATCGCCGTCATCCTTCGCTCGCTGGACGATTACTGGCAGTTCATCGTCGAGGCCTTCTCCGACGCCGGCATCCCGTTCTTCATCGACCGCCGCCAGCCGATCAGCCATCACCCGCTCGTCGAGTTGCTGCGGTCAGCCGTGGGCGCGGTGGTCCGGCGTCTGCACCCGAACGACGTGATCGCGTTCCTGAAGACCGACCTGGCGGCCCCGCCCGCCGGCGACCTGGAGAAGTTCCGCGACGCGGTTGACCGGCTGGAGAACTACGCCCTCGCCTATGGCCTGGCTGGCCCCGCCTGGCTGTCGCCGGGCGATTGGAAATTCCACGAGTCCACCGCGATCGGCGAGGAGGATTTGGCGGACCGCGAACCCCCAGCCGACCTGCCGGCGATCATCGAGGTCGCCGGCACGGGGCTCGCCCCGCTGGGCGAGTTCTATCGTATGGTCGTCGCCGCCGGCGGCGCCATGCCGGTCAAAGCGTGGGCCGCGGCCCTGTGGCGGATGCTCGTCGCCCTGGACGTCGAGCGGACGCTGGAGCAATGGGCGGCTGTCGACTCGCCGGCAGCCGCTGCTGTTCACCGCCAGGTGTTTGACGCGGTGACCAGCCTGCTGAAGGACCTGACCGTCGCGCTGGGCGATCGGGCGATGGGCTCGACCGAATTCGCCCAGGTGCTCGAAGCCGGGCTGTCGGAGTTGACGCTGGGCCTGGTGCCGCCGGCGCTCGACCAGGTGCTCGTCGGCGCGATCGAGCGCTCGCGCCACCCGTCGATCAAGGCAGCCATCGTGCTAGGCCTGGCGGAACGCAGCTTCCCGAAACTCCACGGCGTGCAGGCGATCCTGACGGACGAGGACCGGGAGAACCTGAAAAGCGATTTCGGATTTCGGATTTCGGATTTCGGATTGAAAGACGAAGGCGGTGCCACGCCCCCTTCTCAATCCGCAATCCGCAATCCGCAATCCGCAATTGAGTTGGCCCCCAGCCGGACCGAACTGCTGTTCGACGAAGACCTGATGGCCTACCTCGCGCTCACCCGCCCGAGCGAGCACCTGTGGGTGTCGTATCCGCTGGCGGATGAGGCCGGCAAGCCGATCAACTCGTCGCGATATTTCCGCCGGCTGACCGAGCTGTTCCCGCAAGTGCCCGTTGTGCGACTGGCGGACCAGCACCCAGCCGTCTCCGCGGTAACGGTCTCGGAACTCGCCGGTTCGCTGGCCGGCCGGTTCGCGATTTCCCCGCCGACGCCGCTGGACGCGCTGCTTTACGAGACCGCCCGCCTGGCGGATGCGGCGCTGCTTACCCGCGCGATGCGGTCGCTCGTCTACGAGAACAAGCCGACGCTCTCGCCGCCGCTGGCCAAGAAGCTGTTCGCGCCACGCGGCGCGATCTTCGGCTCGGTCACGCGCCTCGAGACCTTTGCGACCTGCCCGTTCAAGCACATGGCGAACTTCGGGCTCAAGCTCGCACCACGCGAGCAGATCGAGCTGGACGCCCTCCAGCTCGGCCGGCTCTACCACGAGCTGCTCCACGAGATGTACGACCGATTGTCGGGGCCGGAGCATCAGCCGGTGAACTGGGCCTCGCGCCCGGTCGCGGACCTGCGGGCGATCGTCGGCGAGCTGGTGACCGCCGCGCGAGATCGGCTGGCGCTGCCGGCGTTGGCGAGCGGGGCCGCGGGTTACCTGTTTGCCCAGGCGGAGCAGGTGCTCGGCGACTTGGCCGAGGCGATGCACGCCGCAGCCGAGGCCTCGCCCTCGGTCCGGCAGGTGGCAGCCGAACTGGTCTTCGGCCTCGGCGACGACGCCATCCTGCCGCCGCTGCGATTGCCGCTCGACTCCGGCAGCCAACTCGTGCTCCGCGGCAAGATCGACCGCGTGGACGTGTCCGCCGACGGCGCGGCCGCCGTCATCGACTACAAGACCAGCCGAACGACGATCAACTGGTCCGAGGTCCATCACGGCCTGTCGCTCCAGTTGCTGGCCTACCTGCTGGAACTGGACCAGCACGGCCGCCTTCTTACCCCTCTCCCCCTGGGAGAGGGTGCCCCGAGCGAAGTCGAGGGGCGGGTGAGGGTGCGTGACAACACCCCAAGCGTGTACCCCGCCGGCGCATTCTTCCAGCAGATCACCTCGCCGCCCGCGCCGAGCGATCCGCCGGCCAGCGACGCCGCGCCGCCGGACCCGCGCGACCTGATGGCCGGCTACCAGCGGCAGGGGCTCTTCCGCGCGGACCTCGGCCCCGTGCTCGATGCCAGACTGCCGCCGGGCGAGAAGTCCCCGTTCGTCCGGCTGAAGCTGAACAAGGACGGCTCGCCCGCGACACTCGGGGTCGATTGCGTGAGCAGCGAGCAACTGGCCGGCCTGATGTCGCTGGCAGCCGGCTGGATGAAGCGTCACGGCGAAGGGATCGTCTCGGGCTGCGTGGACGTCGCGCCGTACCGCCTCGGCAACGATTCGCCGTGCGGTTGGTGCGATTGCCGCAGCGTCTGCCGGATGGACTTCTCCTACAACCTGCCGCGCTACCTGCAACCCTGCGGCCGGAAACGAGTGTTGGAGGAAGTGGTGAACCCCGCGGCGGAGTCGACAAGTGGATGAACACGGATTTCGCGGATTTCACGGAGCGGATTTCGAGTTCTTTTGAAGAACAAATTCCAGTGTAATCCGTGAAATCCGTGTTGATCGAATTGTCTTCTCGGATGAGCGATGGACTGGACGAAGCAACAACTCGAAGCGATTTCCCACGCTGGCGGCGACATCCTCGTCACCGCCGGCGCCGGCGCCGGCAAGACCGGCGTGCTCACCGAGCGGGTCGTCCGCAAGATCGTCGAGGCCGGCTGGTCCGTCACCGATCTGCTCGTCGTCACGTTCACCGACGCGGCGGCGGCGGAGATGCGGCGGCGGATCGGCAGGAAGCTGGCTGACGCCCTGGACGCCGCCCGGGCCGGCGGCGACGGGCGGGCGATGCGCCGGCTGGAGAACCAGGTCGTGCTGCTGGAGGCCGGGCAGATTTGCACGCTGCACAGCTTCTGCGCCCAGTTGCTACGCGAGCATTTCCACCACCTCGGCCTGGACCCCGCGTTCGAGATTCTCGATCCCGACGAGGCGGCGCTGGTTCATCAGGAGGTGCTCGACGAACTGCTGGAAGGCTGCTACAACGACCCCGGCGAACGCCGCGAGCGGTTCGAGCAACTGCTCCGCTGGTGTCGGGCGGCTGGCGGCGACCGCTGGCTGCGCGACACGATTCTGAGGCTGGACGCGAAGATCAACAGCCTGCGCGCGCCCGAGGATTGGTGGGCGAACGTGCAGCGGTCGCTGGCCATCGAGCGGGCGGGTTCGCTGGCGAAGTCCGCGTGGGGCCCAGCCATCCGGCGGATGTTCGAGTTGGAGTTCGAGGCGGCGTCAGCCCAGTTGGAGCAGGCGCGGGCGATGGCGACGGCAAAGGCCGCGGGCGGATTGGCCGCCTACGCGGCGCCCGTCGGCCTGCTGGTCGAGCACCTGACGAACCTGCGACGGGTGCTGGCGGGCTCGGACTTCTGGCGGGAACTGGACAGCCGGTTTGCCCATTATCCGATCGGCAAGCTGGTCTCGGTCAAGAACGACGTCCCGGGCAAGGCCGCCTGCAAGGGGCTGATCGACGAAGTGAAGGAGCGGCTGTCGGAGCTGCGAACGCTGACGCAGCGGGTGGAGCGCGATCTGCTGGCCGACTTGGCCGGCCTGGCGCCGCAGGCGACCATGCTGGCGGACCTCTGCCGCGAGTATCACGACGCCTACGCGGCTGCGAAGCGCGAGCGCGGGCAGCTCGACTTCAACGACCTGGAACGGCTGGCCCTGCGGCTGCTGGAGGGCTTCGGCGAGGTCCGCGCCGCCGTGTCGGGGCAGTTCCGCGAGGTGCTCGTCGACGAATACCAGGACATTTCGCCGGTGCAGAACGCGATCCTGCGGGCGGCGGCTGGGCGCGACCCGAGTGACTCGGCCGTGGCTGCGCCCGGCGCGCGGATCGTGCCGCTGTTCATGGTCGGCGACCTGAAGCAGTCGATCTACCGGTTCCGGCTGGCTGAGCCCGACATCTTCGCCGAGACGCTGGCGGCCTTCGACGCCAAAGGCGGGGCGGGCAAGCTGGTGCATCTGGCGGACAACTTCCGCAGCCGGCAGGTCGTCATCGACTCGGTGAACGAGGTGTTCGCCCAGCTCATGCAGCCGATGCAGACGCTCATCGAGACCGGCACGGGCCCGGCCTACGACGATCGCGCGAAGCTGAAGTTCGCCGCCGTGCCGTACGGAAAGGCCGACGCGCCGAAGGATGGCCCGGCCGAGCTGCACCTGCTGGAGTGGAACCCCGCTGGCGGCGCGGGCAGCGAGGCCGGCGGCGATGAGGAGTCCACCCCCGCGGAGTGGGCCGCCAACCAGATCGACCGCCAGCGGATGCAGGCGCGACTCGTCGGCCGGCGGATCGGCGAACTCCTCGGCCACGGCGGCGCGACCCCGGCGACGGTATGGGACGACGCGGCGAAAGCGTGGCGGGCCGCCCGGCCTCGCGATGTGGTCATCCTGCTGCGAACGGCGGCCCGCGTGGCGCAGCGGTTCGCGGAGGAGCTGACCGCGATCGGCCTGCCGGTCCACGCGACGCAGCCGGGCGGGTACTTCGAGGCGGTCGAGGTGGCCGACATCCGTGCCCTGCTCGCGGTGATCGACAACCCGCGGCAGGACATTCCGCTGGCGGCGGTGCTCCGCAGCCCGCTGATGTCGCTGGCCGACAGCGACCCGCTGAGCGTGGACGAACTGGCGGGCATTCGGCTGGCCGCCCCGGACGAGCAGTTTTGGGATGCGGTGCGGCAGGCGGCGGCGGATGCGGACGCACTGGCGGCGAGGTTGCAGCGGTTCCTTGCCCGAATCTCCGCTTGGCGCACCATGGCCCGCCGCCGCCCGCTGAGCGAACTGCTGGCCGACATCTTCCGCGTCACCGGTTACCTGGATTACGTGGCCGGCCTGTCGGGCGGGCCGCAGCGGCGGGCGAACCTGCTGCACCTGGCTCACCGGGCGAGGCAGTTCGACCGGTTCGCGCGGCAGGGGCTGAGCCGGTTCGCCCGGTTCCTCGACGAGTTGGAATCAGCCGGCGAGGACCTCGGCATCCCGTCCGCGCTCAGCGAGGCCGACGACGTCGTTCGCATCATGACCATCCACGCCGCCAAGGGCCTCGAATTCCCGATCGTCGTCATGGCCGACCTGGAGCACGAATTCAACTGGGCCGACTGCGGCGACGACGTGCTGTTCCACCGGCAGTTGCTGATGGGCCTGCGGTGCGTCGACCACGGCCGGCGGATTCGCTACGCCTCGCTGCCGCACACGCTGATCGGCGAACAGCTTCGGCTGGAAATGCTGCTCGAGGAAATGCGGCTGCAATACGTGGCGATGACGCGGGCCCGCGATCGGCTGATCATGGTCGGCTCGCGGGCGAAGCTGGATCGCTGCCTGGCCGGCGAGTGGACTCGGCCCCCGGAGCGGGCGTCGATCATCCGGGCACGCCGGCCGCTGGATTGGCTTGCCTCGGCGATTCTGGCCTCGGGCGATAAGCCGCTGATTTGCAGGTTTGCCGGGCAGAGCGAAGTGATAGGCCACCTGCACGCCGACGGCTGGCCGGTCCGCGCCGATGTCTACAGCGACGCTTGGCTGCGGCGCGAGTTCGGGGACGAATCGTCGCGGCAGAAGCGCAGCCGGCCCGACTGGCACGCGACGGTCGAGCGCGGCGAATCGATCGCGGGTGTGCGGACAGCACCGGACCAGCCGGGGGTGGACGTGGCGTCGGTCCACGCGGCGGTGGTCGAGCAGCTTTCGTTCCGCTACCGGCACGCCGCGGTGACGGCGGAACCGGCGAAGCGGTCGGTGAGCGAACTGAAGCACCTGTTCGAGACACGCGGGGAAGAGGATGAGGCGGCGCCCGCGTCTCAGGGCACGGAACACGGCGCCGGTCGGCACCCCGAACCTATGGTTCGGGGCTTGGCCGGTGAGGGCGATCGGACGCCGCCGTGGGAACTGCCGGTTACTGCCGACGGGCGGGCGCGGGGGCTGGCGACACATGCGGTGCTTCAGCGGGTGGATTTGAGCGCGGCGCTGGACGATCCGAAGTGCGTTGCGGCGGAGAGCGAGCGGATGCGCGCGGGGCGACTGCTGGAGCCGCACCAGCCCGACTTGGTGGATATCGACGCGATCGCGGCGTTCTTCGCGAGCGACCTGGGGCGGCAACTGCGGAAGCACCCGACGAAGGTACGCCGCGAATGGCCGTTCTCGCTGGCGGTGCCCATTGCCGAACTCGTGCCGTCAGCCACCAGCGGCGACGCGGTGCTGGTGCAGGGCATCATCGACGTGCTGGCCGACGCCGACGACGACTCGCTGATCGTGCTGGATTTCAAGACGGACCGCGTCCGCGGCGAGCAGGCGGCCCGCGCAAGAGCGGAAACATATCGCGAGCAACTCAAGTGGTATGCCCGTGCGGCGGAGACGATCCTGGGGCGGAAGGTGTCGGCGCGGGTGGTGTACTTCCTCAACGCGCGACAGGCGGTCGAACTGTAACCGCGCTTGCGTTTGTTGCGAAGAGGCGAGCGAAAGCCGCGCCCCGGGATATTGCCTCACGTCGGGACGTAGCCAATCTCTTCATCGGTCAGGTAGCAGCCGGGGTCCGGGGCCCAGGGGTCGCCGGTGGCGCGCTCGGCGCGGACCCGCAGCGAGCCGCCGCACATGCTGAAGAATTTGCATGCGGTCGCGGCGCAGCGGCCGTGGATCTTCGCGGCCTTGTTCTTCAGGCCGGCCATCAGCGGGTCGGACGTGTCGGTCCAGATTTGGCTGAACGGGCGTTTGAGCACGTTGCCGAAGCTGTAGTGCATCCAGAACTGGTCCGGGTGGACGTTGCCGAAGAAGTCGATGCAGCCGATGCCCACGCCGCTGGAGAACAGCCCGCCGCCGTTCCATTCGATCAGCTTGCGTGCGCGTTCAGCCGCGGCGGGGTTCTCCTTCAGCAGCTTCATGTAGAGGTAGACGCCGTCGACGTGGTTGTCGACGGTGAGAATCTCGATGTCCTTGCCCCGCTTGGCGTAGTCGGCCGTGCGGCGCAGGATCACGTCCATCGCGGCCCGCGTCTCAGCCGGCGTCAGGTCCATTGCCTGCCCGGCGATCTGGCTGCCGCGCCCGGAGTAGGCCAGGTGGTAGAAGCACGCCCGCGGGATGTGGTGGGCCTCGATGAAATCGAAGATCGCGTCGAGGTGCTGCACGTTGTGGCGGGTGAGCGTCATTCGCAGGCCTACCCGCTGGCCGAGCTTTCGCAGGCGGTCGAACGCACCCATCGCCCGGTCGAACGATCCGGGCACGCCGCGGAAGTGGTCGTTCACCTCGCCGATGCCATCCAGGCTGATGCCGACGTAGGTGAACCCCGCGGCGGCGATGGCCGCGGCCCGCGCCTCGTCGATGAGCGTGCCGTTGGTGGACAGCGTCGGGCGAAGGCCCTTGGAGCGGGCATAGGCGACGAGCTGGAGCAGGTCCGGCCGGGTGGTCGGCTCGCCGCCGGAGAACAGGATGGCGGGGATCTTGAAGGCCGCCAGGTCGTCGATGACGGCGAAGCACTGCTCGGTGGTCAGTTCGCCGGCGTAGTTCTTCGCCTCGCTGTCGGTGTAGCAGTGCAGGCAACGCAGGTTGCACTTGCGGGTGATGTTCCAGACGACGATCGGCTTGCGTTCGCCGGCGGACTGCGACGCGGCCGGGTCGTGCGAACCGGCCCGCCCGTAGCGAATGGCGTCGCCGGGGCTTTCCAGGCCGCAGTAGAGCTTGCTGATGTGGATCATCGGAACTCCAAATGCAGTGGTCAGTGGTCAGTGGTCGGTGGCCAGTAACAGGGTCGTTAGCTGCTGACCACTGACCACTGGCCACTAGCCACTGTTCTTACACTCCCTCTTTCAGTTTCATCGGCACATACGCGCAGTAGGGCTCTTCGCCCATGTAGTCGCCGCCGGCGAAGTGGGCCCGCGCCCGGCAGCCGGAGCATACTTTCGAGTATTCGCACACGCCGCACTTGCCGCCGAGTTGGCCGGTGTCGCGCAGGCGGGCGAACACGCTCGAATCGTTCCAGATCGTCATGAAGGGCAACTCGTTCACGTTGCCGCACGACACCGGCAGATAGCCGCAGGGGAACACGTCGCCGGTATGGCTGATGAAGCACACGCTCGTGCCCGCCAGGCAGCCGCGGGTCATCGCGCTCATGCCGTGGGTCGAGACGTTCAGCGGCCGGCCGTCCGCCCGCGACCGCTGCCGGGCGATGCGGTAGTAGTGCGGGGCGCAGGTGGCCTTGACGAACAGCTTCTCTTCGCGGCTGCGGTCGTAGAGCCAGTTGAGCACCTGCTCGTAGCGGTCGGCGGAGAGCATGTCGGTTGCGGGCAGGTCCGCGCCGCAGCCGACGGGCACGAGCATGAACAGGTGCAGCGCCTCGACGCCGAGGTCGAGGGCAAGCTGGTAGACCCGGTCGAGCTGGTCGACGTTGTGCCGGGCGACCGTGCAGTTGATCTGCGTCGACACGCCGGCCGCCCGCAGGTGGTTCAGCCCCGCGCACGCGGCGGCGAAGCAGCCCGGCTGGCAGCGGAGGTAATCGTGGGTCTCCTCATCCGCGCCGTCGAGGCTGACCGACACGCGGCGGATGTGGGCGTCGCGGATTTTGGCGGCCACGGCTGCGTCGATCAGGGTGCCGTTGGTGGCCAGTGCGGTGGGCAGGCCCTTTTCGTGGGCGAATTGGGCCAGTTCGTAGATGTCCGGGCGGATCAGCGGCTCGCCGCCGGAGAAGACGAAGATCGGCTCGCCGACCTCGCGGACGGCGGCGATCATCCGCTTCGCCTGCTCGGTCGTCAGGTCCGACTTGGACAGCTCGAGCGACACGTCGAGGCGGCGGCAGTGCCGGCACTGGAGGTTGCACCCGGCGGTCGACTCCCAGAACACCAGCCGAAGCGCATAGCGGCTGCCCGCCTGCGAGTGCGGATGGCCGGTATGCTGATCGGACGCCGGATCGGTCATGGTCCGAGGTCTCCCAAAGGCGCTAAAGTATATCCGGGGGGCTGGGCAGAAGTAAGCCTTTTGCCTCTGTACTACGTTCGGGGGGACTCGTCGGGCCAAGGATTCCGCCGGCTCATTCCAGGTCGTTCGGCTCTTCCGGCGGCGTCTCCTCGGCTTCGCGCTCGAACTCCTCTTCGTCCTCGGGCGCGATATGTTGCTCGGCCAGGATGGCCTCGGCGTCGGCCTTCATATCGTCCGGGACAAGCACCGGCACGCCGCCATCGAGGACCGACATTGGCATGCCGCCGACCTCGCTGTGGCCGCCCTCGAGGATGGCCGGGATGTCGTTGCTGTTGAGCAGCGTCTTGAGGAACTCGGCCTCTTCCACGCTGCCGGCCATCAATACTCGCACATACTCACGCGTGCTCGCCATGGGCGTCTCCTCCTCGATTGTGGGCCGTCGATGCCACCGGATCTTGAGCATCACCGCAAGGCCGTCACCACAACTATAGCCGCGCTTTTGGGGATGTGCGTATTCTTTCATTTGGCACTTGGCACTCGGCCGGTGGCACTCCTATCATGGACGCCATGTCGGATCGGCCTGGGATTACCGTGATTCTCGGCGTGACCGCGTGCGGCAAGAGCGCCGTGGCCATGGAGTTAGCTCGCGCCCGCGGCGGCGGGGAAATCCTGTCGGTCGACTCGATGCAGGTGTATCGGCGGATGGACATCGGGACGGCCAAGCCCACGCCGGCGGAGCAGGCGGCCACGCGCCATCACCTGATCGACGTGGTCGAGCCGAGCGAGACGTTCTCGGCGGCCCGCTACGTCCAGTTGGCGGAGTCCGCCATCGCCGATATGCACAGCCGGTTCGTGCCGATCCTCGCGGTCGGCGGGACGTCGCTGTACCTCAAAGCGCTGGCGGAAGGCTTGTTCGAAGGCCCCCCGGCTGACGCCGCGATCCGCAGCGAACTTCACGAGCGGGCGGAACGCGAAGGGGCAGCCACCCTGCACGCGGAACTGGCCGCCGTCGATCCGCAGGCGGGCGAGCGAATCCACCCCAACGACCTCCGCCGGATCGTCCGGGCGATCGAGGTGCATCGCCTGACCGGCCTGCCGATCAGCCAGTTGCAGCAGCAGTTCGGCCGGCTGCGCGAGGACTACGCCTTTACGTTCGTCGGGCTGCGCCGCGACCCGGACGAGGAGAGCCGACGGATCAACGAGCGCGTCAAGCTGATGGTGCGGCAGGGGCTGGTGGAAGAGACGCAGCGGCTGCTGACGGAGCCGGCGGGCCTGTCGCGCCAGGCCCGCCAGGCGCTGGGCTACGCGCAGATCGTCGACTTCATCGAAGGGCGCCTGAGCCTGACCAAGGCCGTCGAGCAGATCAAGGTCGCGACGCGGCAGTTCGCCAAGCACCAGCGGACGTGGTTCCGGCGGTTCCCCGGCGTCCGGTGGATCGACCTGGCGGAGACGATTTCGCCGCGCGAAGTGGCGGAGAGGATTGATGCGGACCTCCCATGATTCGGCCTGGTTCAAGACCGGCGGAGACCGTCGCTTTTTTCGAGACTGTAGCACGAATCCCGGAAGATTCTTCGGCCCCGAAGGGGCCGGAGCGCATAGCCGGGGGCGCAAGCCTGCGGTTAGCGATTGCTAACCCGGAAGCCCCAACGGGGCGACGGCAGTGTCGCTTTCGCCCTTCGGGTTTGTCCCCCGCGAGAGGCGAACTCCCCCTCGCATCACTCTACTCCCGGATTATTCACCACAGAGGGCACAGAGGGTACAGAGTCAAGTGCGGATAAGAAGTCTATCAGAGTCGTGGGGTTCACCTTCAAGGTGGTTGTTCGCCGGTCGGCGACAGAGAATAGGCTCCGAGAAAAGTCCTTTTAGTTTCTTGGCTTAATGGCTTAAGTCTCTGTGTCCTCTGTGCTCTCTGTGATGAAAGCGGCGCGAGTTTCATTCCGCCCGCGTCGTCGGTTTCGGGGCGAC
>JAQTVL010000017.1 GCA_028706835.1 Phycisphaerae bacterium
CTCCACAAAAGGAAATTCTTCGCCGTTTGTGGAGTGCGGTAGCGCAGCTACCGCTGTGGAGGTTGGCGGACGTTTGCTGTTCACCAAAGCGGGAGCTGCGCTCCCGCACTCCACAAAAGGAAATACTTCGCGGTTTGCGGAGCGCGGTGGCGCGGGTACCGCCGTGGCGATTGGCGGACGCTTGCTGTTCACCAAAGCGGGAGCTTCGCTCCCGCACTCCACAAAAGGAAACTCTTCGCCGTTTGTGGAGTGCGGTAGCGCAGCTACCGCTGTGGAGGTCGGCGGACGGTTGCTGTTCGCCAAAGCGGGAGCTGCGCTCCCGCACTCCACAAAAGGAAATACTTCGCGGTTTGTGGAGTGCGGTGGCGCAGATACCGTTGTGGGGCGTCGAGGGTTGCGCCCGCGTGCCAAAGCGGGAGCTGCGCTCCCGCACTCCACAAAAGGATATTCGACGGAACTTCCTCACGGTTTCGTCTCCGCAAGGCGCTTCTTGGCTAGCTCGGCCCAGGGGGTATCGGGGGCTTCGGCGACTACTTGCTGCCAGAGCTTGATCGCCTCTGGAGGCTGCTTGAGGTCCATGTAGCCTCGGGCGGCTTCGCAGCGGGCCTGGGCGGACAGGAGCGGGTAGTCGTAGGTCAGGGCGCACACCAGGAGGGCCTTGACGGCCTCGGCTGGGCGGGCCTGCTCCAGGCGGCAGATGCCGGACTGCAACTGGGCGCGGGCGGCGACCTCGGAGGCGGTCCGTTTGGTCACCTCGGCATAGTTGGCGACGGCGTTGTCGTGCTGCTTCTGGACTTGGAACGACCAGCCGGTGGCGAAGAACGCCTCTTCGACGAACGGGCTCTGCGGGAACCGCTGCATGAGCACCTGGTAGGCCTGGCGGGCCGGGTCCCATTGGTTCAGGGCGGCGTAGGCTTGGCCGAGGCGGAGCATGGCGCGGTCGGCGACGTTCGGGATCGTCTGGAGCGGGCCCTGGTCGCGGAACGGGACGAGCAGGTCGACGGCCTTCTGCCATTCCTTCTGTGCGATCCGCACCTCGGCCTCGATGAGGCGGGCTGGGCCGTAGATGGGGGAGTCGGGTGTCTTGCCGATCTGCTGGGCCAGGGCGAGTGCGAGGGGCAGCTTGCCCTGGGCGAGCAGCAGGGTGGCCAGTCGGAGCCGAATCTGCTCGACGAGGTCGGCGGGCGGGTTTTTCTCAAGGGCGGTGGCCAGCAGGGGGGCGGCGGCGGCGTAGTCGCCGCGCTGGGTGGCCAGGTCGGCTAACTCGTATCGGGCGACGGCGCCGAGCGAGGAGTCGCCGGCGGCGACGATCAGCTTGTCATACTGCTCGTGAACGACCTTTTCGGTCGGCTGGGTGGTGACGGCGGACAGCGCGATGTCCGGCGGGCGCAGGCCGGGGGCGGGCGTGCCGGGCGGGAGCTGCTTGCTGATGCGGGCGATCACGGCGGCCAGTGCGTCCTGGCGAAGCTTGAAGCGGGCGGCTTCGACCTCGGCGTCGGCCAGCACGCGACTGCACCAGACGGCTTCGTACAACATGCGAAGGTGGGCAGTAGTGCCGGGGGACTTTTTGGCGACCTCGTCGGCTTGCGCGACCAGGCTCGCGGAGGTCTGGCGCAGGTCGTTCTGCGCGGCCTGGAGGGCCGTGGTGGCGGCGGCGAGTTCGGCGGGGGGAATGCCGGGTCGATTGACGGCGGCCTGGGCGGCGGCGAGTGCGGCGCCCAGATCGTCGCGGCGAATCTGGCCGATGCGCCAGGTGGCGCTGACCGCGAAGGGCGAGGCTGGGAATGCTTTGACGAGGGCTTCGAGGATCGGCTTGGCTTCGGCCGGCTTGTTGGCTTCGCGAAGGGCGACGGCGTGCTCGTATTCGAGGGCGGGGACCCAGTCGGCGCGGGTGGGGTCCTTGACCAGCACCGTCTCCTGCTGGGTGCGGACGGTGTTGAGCAGGTTGGCGGCGTCCTGGGATCGGCCCATGGCGCGGAGCAGGGAGGCCTGGCGCAGTCCCGCCAGCGGGGACAGGGGCGAGGCGCGGAGCGGGTCGGCCTGGAGGCGGGCCATCTCGGTGACGGCGGTGTTCACGTCGCCCTGGAGTGCGATGCACTTGGCGCGCTCGAAGACGAGCGAGGGCAGGGCGGGCTGGCCCGCGAACTGCTGAAGGGCTTTGTCGTAGACCTCGCGGGCGCGGGCGAGCTTGGCCTGCCGCTCGGCGGGGTCGGCCAGGACCGAACCGATCCGCTGGTAGCAGTAGCCGAGCTTGAGTGTGGCGTCTGCAAGCTGGGCGGGCGGGACCTTCGGGCCGGCGCCGAGGAAGATTTCGAGCAGCTTGGCGGCGCGCTCGGCCTGCTCGAGCAGGCGGGCGGCGGCGAGCGCGTCGTCGCCCTCGTCGGGCAGGAGGCGAACGAGGCAGTCGGCCTGCATGTAGGACACGGTGGCGAGGTCGGCGACGCGGTCGGCTTCGGGGATGGCGGCGAGGGTGGCGGCGGCGTCGGCGAACTGGTTCAGGCGGTACTGGCAGGCGCCCAGCGCCTGGCGGGCGAGGGCGATGTGGGCGAACTCCGGGAAATCCTTGACGAACTTGGCGTATCGGGCGGCGGCGTCGGTGAACAGGGGAGTCACCTGGGCGGCCTGGTTGGGGTCGGCAGCGGCGGCGAGGGCCTTGAAGTATGCGTTCTCGGCGGAGCGGAAGGCGACGGCGCCGAGGAGGATGGACTTGGGGAATTTCGTGGCGAACTGCTGGCAGACGGCTTCGGACTCGGCATACATGGCGGCGAGGTGGTAGGCTGTCGCCTGGCGCTGCATGGCCTCCTCGGCGCGCTCGGGGTTGGCGTTCTCGGTGAGGACGGCCTGGTAGGTGGCGGCGGCCTCCTTGAACTGGCGGGCGACCTGCTGGGCGTCGGCGAGGTCCATGAGGACGTCGGCGCGGTGGAGCTTGGCGGCTGGGTCGGTCGGGGCAAGCTGGGCGGAGCGCTCGGCGGCCTTGCGCAGGCTGTCCATGCCGGCGGCGATGGCTGGGCCGTATGCGGCGGCGTTGGCGGGGTCGGCGGCGGCGAGCTGGGTCTTGCCTAGCCACCAGAGGGCCTGGTCGTTGAGTGCGGGATCGGCGGCGAGGGGGGTGAGCCACTTGGCGGCTTCGGGGTAGTTGCGGGCCTGGAGCTGGCAGTAGCCGAGGCGAAGCTGGGCCTCGGGGGCCTGGGGGGACTTGGGGTATTGGGTGATGATCGCGTTGAAACGCGGGGCGGCGTCGGCGAACTTGCCCTGCTCGGAGAGAAGGACGGCGGAATAGAAGGTGGCGCGGACAAGATAGTCCGGGGCGGGGCCGTTGGCCAGGGATTGGAGGAAAGCTATTTTGGCCGGGGTCAAGCCCGCGGGATTTGCGAGCTGCTGCTGGGCGGCTTTCTTCGCCGCGTCGAAATCGGCGAGGACCGCGTTGTATTGGTTGGTGGCTTCGGGCGACTCGCCGGCAAGGTGGTGGGTGCGCGCGAGGAAATAGCGGGCGTGCGGGCCGAACTCCTGGTTGAAGGGGGCAAGCTGGCTGAGAGTCTTGCCGGCGGCGAGGTAATCCTTGGCGGCGAACTGCGAATAGCCGACAAGGTATTGGATGGTCGGGCGATACTTGCTGGAAGCGACGGCAGCGTCGGCGAGGAGGTTGGAAAGCGGGGAAACGTCTTTGAACCTGCCCAAGCGCAGGAGCAACTCGGCCTGGTCGCAGCGGGCGCGGGTGGACCAGTCGACATCGGGCGGTAACTCTTGTCCGGTTGCCAGTGGCGTGGCCGGCTGGGTGGTGGGCTTTATTCGCCCGGCGAACGCTTCCGCGGCCGCGGCGAAATGCTTGGCGGCTTCGTCGAACTTCTGGTTGGCTAGCGTCCGAAGCTGGGCGGCCTCGGCCGGACGCGCCGCGACATCGGCCAACGCTTGGTGGCCCATCGCCCGCGAAGCCAGGCCAAGGTAGTAAAGGGCGAAACGACGTTCGGGAAAGCCACCGTCAGCCACAACCAATGTCAGCGAATCCGAAGCCGCCTTGTAGTCCTTTTGCGGCAGTTCAAGCAGGGATAGCGCCAAGCCGTATTGGGCCCACTTGGCCTCGCGATGATTGGCGAATTTCCCGATGAATTCCCGAAACTGCCCCGCGGCGAACTCGAACTTGCCCTCGTTAAACCCTCGCCTCGCCCCATCCAGCAGCAACAAGGCCGCTTCGTCGGGGTTGATCTGTTGTTGGCCGAGTGTCGCCGCCGTTTGCCCGAACCCGACAAAGCCGGCCAGCACGAGCGCCACCATGGTTGCCGATATGCGTCGTCGTTGCATCCGTTTCTCCCGCGTCTTATGATCGTTCCGCGATGGGCCCCCCGGGTTCTCGCGGCTGGTTGACAGTATATAAACCGCGACTCCCCGGCCCGGTATCGAGCAACTTATATGATTTCCTTCGCCGTCGTTCCGATCTTCGTCAACACCGGCGCCGCCCTCCTGCCCACGCTCGCCGCCGGCATCGCCTCCGCCCTCGCCCTGCTGTTCAAGCCGCGGGAGCTGGTCCGCGCCTGCCGCCGGCGCCCGTTCGTCGCTGCCCTCGTGCCGCTGGGCATTGTCGCCCTCGCCGCCGCCCTCTGGTATTGGGCCCACCGCCCCACGCCGCCTCCCCCGCGCCGCATCGACTGGGCCCAGGTCGCCGTCGACCTCCTCCGCCGCGACCGCGCCGCCGCCCTCCCGCTCCCCGCCGCCACCCAGCCCGCCGACGCCCCCGTCGGCCTCGGCCGCGACTTTACCCGCCGGGGCTGGGACGGCACTCCCTCGCCCGACAAGCTTTCCCTCCTCTGGGAGCACCGCGTCGAGGACGCCTGCTTCCTTTCCTCGCCCGCCGTCGTCGCAGGCCGGGTCTACGCCGCCACCTACGTGCCCGACATCACCGGCAAGTTCGGAACCGGCTCGGTCGTCTGCCTCGACGCCCGCACGCACCGCAAGATCTGGGAAACCTCCAAAGCCGGCGGCGAGGATTTCAAGCCGTTCTTCAGTTCCCCCGCCGTCTCCGCCGACGGCCGGCGTGTCATCATCGGCCAGGGCCTGCACGAGGACGCCAATTGTTCGCTCATCTGCCTCGACGCCGCCGACGGCAAGGTGCTCTGGCAGGCCGCCACCCCGCTGCACATCGAGGGTTCGCCCGCCATCCGCGGCGATATGGTCGTCGTCGGCGCCGGCGCGATCGAGGACGCCTCGCACAAGCCGACCGGCCACGCCGGCATGGTCCTGGCTGTCCGCATTTCCGACGGCAAGGAGTTGTGGCGTTGCGACGTGGCGGACCCCGAGAGTTCCCCCGCCATCGACGCCAACGGCGTCGTCTACATCGGCAGCGGTTTCAACGGCAACGCCGTGGTCGCCCTGCGCGGCGACACGGACGCGCAGCTCGCAACCGACAAGAAACCGCGGATCCTCTGGCGTCGCGAGTCCCCCTATCCCGTCACCGGCGCGGTATCCCTCGTCGCCGACCTGGTCATCGTCGGCGCCGGCAACGGCGATTACGTCTACGCCAACCCGAGCCCCGCCGGCGTGGTTCTGGCACTCGACCGCGCCACCGGCGAAATCCGCTGGCAGCGTGCCTTTCCCGACGCCGTTCTCGGCGCGATCGCCGCCGGCGCCGACCGCGTCATCTGCCCCGTGCGAAACGGTGAGGTCGTCGCCCTGTCGATCCGCGACGGCAGCGTCCTGTGGCGCCAGCGGGTCAGCGAGCGGTCGCCCGTCCTCGCTGGCGTCGTGCTCACCGACCGCCACGTGTTCGCCGTGAGCAAGGACGGCTACCTGGGCGTGCTCGCCGCCGCTGATGGCCGCGTGCTCGACAAGCAACTGCTCAACGACCCGAAGAACCCCGGCAAGATGGGCCTGTGTTTCAGCACGCCGACCGTCGTCGGCGGCTGCCTCTTCGTCGGCACCGAAAGCGGCGGCCTGCGATGTTACGGCCCCGCGACGAAAGACGACGGGGCGAGTGGGCGAGTGGGCGAGGGGGTGACGAAATGACCCGCCGCATCTACTTCTTCGGGCAATCCGCCGCCGACGGCGATCCGAAACGCGTTGACGTCCTCGGCGGCAAGGGCGCCAGCCTGGCCGCCATGAGCCTGGCCGGCCTGCCCGTCCCGCCGGGGTTCACCATCTCCACCGAGTGCTGCAAGGAGTTCCTGGCCTCCGGCGGGCGCTGGCCCGACGGCCTCGAAGCCGAGGTCCGCGCCAACCTGGCGAAACTGGAAGCCGCCACCGCCCGCCGGTTCGGCCGCCCCGGCGATCCCCAACCGCTATTGGTCTCTGTCCGCAGCGGCGCCGCCATCTCCATGCCCGGCATGATGGACACGATCCTCAACTGTGGCCTGCTCCCCGAATTTCCTTTTGTGGAGTGCGGTAGCGAAGCTACCGCGTTGGCCGACAGCAAGCGTCCGCCAGCCACCAAAGCGGTAGCTGCGCTCCCGCACTCCACAAACAGCGAGGAATTTCCTTTTGTGGAGTGCGGTAGCGAAGCTACCGCTTTGGCAGACAGCAAGCGTCCGCCAGTCACCACAGCGGGAACTGCGCTCCCGCACTCCACAAACAACGAAGACGCCCCCGGCGCGGGCAGGTCCCGCGTCTACTCCCAATTCGCCGCGATGTTCCAGCGTGTCGCCGGGCGAACCCCGCCCGCCGATCCCTTCGCCGCCCTCGCCGCCTGCATCGAGACCGTCTTCCGTTCGTGGAACAGCCCGCGGGCCGTCGCCTATCGCCAGTCGCACGATATTCGCGACCTGGCCGGCACCGCCGTCACCGTGCAGGCGATGTTTCCGTCGCAGGTGTCCGGCGTCGCGTTCACCACCAACCCGACCACCGGCGACGCCAACGAGATCATCATCGAGGCCTCTTTCGGCCTGGGCGAAGCGATCGTCTCCGGCGACGTCCACCCCGACAGTTTCGTGGTCGACAAGGCATCGCTATCCGCCGATGCCGGCGTGCTCCCCCGTTTAGCCGCAGGACCGAAGGTCCGCGCTTGTACGCCGGCAGAACCTGCTGGCGTCGTCGAATCCCCCATCAAGCAACGGTCAATCGGCCACAAATCCCACGTCGTCCTCGCCCTGGGTGAATCCCCGCCCGCGGACCCCGACGCCCCTTGCCTTACCGACGCCCAGATCGTCGAACTGGCAACCATCGCCGTCCAGGTCGAGAGTTTCTTCGGCAAGGCGATGGATATCGAGTGGGGCCTGGCCGGCGGAAAGTTCGCACTGCTCCAGGCCCGCCCGGTCCGCGTCGGCAAGGGGACCGACGCGCAAGAGGAAATGCTCGCCGCGACGCGCGACGAACTGCGGGCGGCGTTGTCCGCCGGTCACGGCCCCTGGGTCCTGCACAACCTGGCCGAGACCCTGCCGCACCCCACGCCGCTCACCTGGAGCGTCATGCGGCGGTTCATGTCCGGCGCCGGCGGCTTCGGGGCGATGTATCGCCAAGCCGGTTTCGAGCCGTCCGAGCAGGCCTGCCGCGACGGGTTTCTCACCCTGATCGCAGGCCGAATCTACATGGACACCGAGGCCGCCCCGGGGATGTTCTTCGCCGATTTCCCCTTCCGCTACGACGCGGAGCTGCTGCGCGTCAGCCCAGCCGCCGCCGATGGCCCGCCGAGCGAGCCAGCCGGCTCGCTGCTGGCCCGGGTCCGGGCGCGGCGGCGGGTGAAGCGGTCCAACGCGAAACTGGCGGCAATGTCAGCCGACTTCGACAAGAAACTCAGCGGCGAGGTGATCCCCGCTTTTGTCGCGTGGTGCCGCGAGCAGAAGGCCATCGACCTGACAAAGTTGTCAGGCCAGGAACTGGCAACGCTCTGGCGCGAGCGCGAGCGGCGCGTGCTCGACGAGTTCGCGCCGCAGTCGCTGCTGCCCAGCCTGATCGGCGAGATGGCGCTCGCGAAACTTCGCGACTTCCTGGCTGAGGTGTTCTGGAACGTCGATGTCGACGAGTTGGCCGCGCAGTTGGTCGCCCCGCGCCAGCCCGACCGCACCGTGCAGGCCAACGCGGAACTGTTTGCGGTGTCCGCGGGCAAGCAGACGACCGAGCAGTGGGTCATCGAGCACGGGCATCGCGCGGTCGAGGAGTTCGACCTCGCCTCGCCGCGGTGGCGCGAGCGGCCGGGCGAACTGGCGGCCATGGCCGACCAGCTTCGCGGCGGCGCGGACCCGGGGGTATTGTGGGTGTTGCGCCACCGCAAGACGGCCGAACGGCTCGATCGACTTTGCGAGCGATTGTCGCCGCGGGTTCGGCGCGAGTTGGACGCCCGGGCCGACCTGGCGAGGCGGTACCTCGCGTTCCGCGAGAACGGCAAGTACTACCTGATGCTAGGCTACGACCTCCTCCGCGACGCCGCCCTGGAGGCCGGCCGAAGATTGGGTATTGGCGACGACGTGTTCCTCCTCACCCGCGACGAAATGCTTGCGGGCATTGAATTTCCGTTTGTGGAGTGCGGTAGCGAAGCTACCGCTGTGGAGTCCGGGCGCAGCATCCAATCGCCCAAAGCGGGAGCTGCGCTCCCGCACTCCACAAAAAGCGAGGAGGACTCGCGCGGAGAATTTCCTTTTGTGGAGTGCGGTAGCGCATTATCCCCTCCCCTTGGGGGGAGGGTTAGGGAGAGGGGACGAGCCGAAGGCGAGTCGTCTTCGCCCGTCGGCAACCAACCGCCTCGCGTCGGCCCCTCACCCCGACCCTCCCCCCAAGGGGAGGGAGAAAGATCGCCCTCCCTCCCCGATCGCCGCGCCGCCCACCGCGCCACCGCTCGCGTCTCCCTCCCGCGACTGATCGACGCCGACGTGATCGACACCCTGGGCCGGCCGGTCATCGCCGAGGGCGCACCGCGCTACGAGGCCGTCGCCCTCTCCGCCGGCTCCGCCTCCGGCCCGGCCCGCATCGTTCGGTCCCCAGCCGACGCCGTCAACCTCGGCCGGGGCTACATTCTCGTCTGCACCTCCACCGACCCCGCCTGGACGCCGCTGTTCGTCAACGCCGCCGGCCTGGTGCTCGAATGCGGCGGCGTGCTGTCGCACGGGGCGCTGGTCGCCCGCGAAATGGGAATCCCCGCGGTGGTGCTGTCCGGCGCGACCGACCTCATTGCCCCCGGCGAGACGATCACCATCGACGGCAGCGGCGGCGCCGTCTGCCGCGGCGCCGAGGCCTGCTGCGGCGAGACGGATGCCGGCATGTCTAACGCCGACGTTCGCGTCCCGCGCCGCCACACCCCGCCCGTCCCCGGACGGCGAGAACGCGCCTCCGCGCGGATTCGTAACATCGCACTCGCCGCATGGGGCCTGTTCCTCCTGGCCGCGTTCCTCACGCCCGAACAATGGCTCTACCAGCCGACGATGTCGCTGCTGGATTGGCTGCTCTGGCCGGCCGTTCGCTCGCTCGGCGGGCCGGCGACGGTGGCCATCGTCGCGGCCGCGATGGCCGTGCTCACGATGCTCGGCCAGCGGCTGCTCACCGACAACGGCCGCATCCGCGAGGCCCGGCGGCGGGCGAACTGGCTGACGAAGCGGGCAGGGCAGTTGCCGCCTGATTCCCCGCGCCGCCACGCGATCGGGCGCCTCGCCTCCCCGGTGAACCTGCGGGTCTTCGCCGCCGCAATGACGCCGCTCGCGGTCCTGCTTGGCCCGATGGTCTTCGCGTTCGCCTGGCTGGCCGCACGGGTCGCGCCGGAAACGATCTCCCCGCCGCCGGGGACCGCGGTCACCGTCGTCGCCGATGTCGACGCCGATTTCGCCGGGCCGGTGACGCTGACCGTGTCGTCGCCGCTGACGATCGACCCCGCCACCCCGCCGACGCAAACGCTCACGCCGATCCGCCCGACGCTGGAGAAGCTGCTGGCCGACTGGACCGGGCGAACGCCCGCCACCCAGCCCGCGATCTCGCCCGAAGAACTCAAGCTGTCGCAGCCGGAAGCGGTGGGCCACCTGCGGGCGTACCTGGCCGACCCGTCGCCCAGGCCGATCGCCTGGACCGTGCGGTCGAGCGGCGCCGCCGGCCGATTCGACGTGATTGCCTCGTGCGGCGGTGAAGCATTGACTGCGAGCATAGTGCTCGGCGACAATTGCGCCCCCGCGGCGGCGGAAGTGGCGGGCCCGGACGGAAGTCACGTGCGTGCCGTGCGGATCGTCCCCCCGCCCGGCGAGCAGAAGCGGGTATTCTGGTCCCCGCTGGCGGGTTGGGATATCGGGTGGTTGTTGACGTACCTGATCGTCTACCTCCCCCTGATGTTCCTGGTGAAGTGGGCGTTGCGAGTAGCGTGACGGAAGGAATTCGGAATGCGGAATTCGGAATTCGGAATACGGAACTTTTCCCGCGGGCGCAGCCCGCTTTGGAGTGCGGGGACGAAGGCCCCGCTTTCGCTGTCACCCCGCACCGTTGCGGCATCGCCCCGTCTTCGCCGTTTGTGGAGTGCGGTAGCGCAGCTACCGCTTTGGCTCCCAGCGCAAGTCGGCAGCCCCTGCGATACCTCAGCGTCCGCTTGCCGTTCGGCGCTGTTCTTCGGGCGATGCGATGCCCTACAAAGCGGTAGCTGCGCTACCGCACTCCACAAAAAGACGGATAATCCTGACATGAGTCATCTCAATAGGAGTGTTCAATGAAACTTGCCTCCATCTTCTCCGACCACGTCGTTCTCCAGCGCAACGCCCCCGTCCCCGTCTGGGGCTGGGGCGATCCCGGCGAAAAGGTCACTGTCGAGTTCGCCGGCCAACGCAAGGCCGCCGTCGCGGACAAGACCGGGCGATGGACAGCCGCCCTCGATGCGATGCCCGCCGCCTCCAAGCCGGCGACGATGGTCGCTCTGTCCTCGACCGGCCAGCGGGTTACGATCGCCGATGTCGTCGTTGGCGATGTCTACATCTCGTCCGGGCAGTCGAACATGCACTGGGTCCTTCGCGACGCCGCCGACGCGGCGACCGAGATCGCCGAGGCGAACTGGCCGATGATCCGCCAGTTCGACATGCCGCGCGTGGTCGCGCCCGTGCCGCCGCGGGACGTGAAGGCCGCCTGGTCGGCCTGCTCGCCGCAGACGGCGGCGACGTTCACAGCCGTGGGGTACTTCTTCGCCCGCGAAATCCACCGCCGCGAGGGCGTGGCTGTCGGGCTGCTCAACAACGGCTGGGGCGGCACGCGCGTCGAGCCGTGGATCAGCAGGGCGTCGCTGCTGACTGACCCGCTCTGCCGCGCGGAGGTCGAGGCCGCCGATCGCCAGAAGGCGGCCATGAGCACCGAGGAGATGCAGCGGCTGCGGGAGGAACTGGAAGCCGACCCGCAGGACTGGCTGAAGCGCCACTCCTGCCCGGACCCCGGCAACAAGGGCGTCACGCTCGGGTGGGCGACGCCGACCTTCAACGACTCCGCCTGGCCGACGATGCAACTGCCATCCGGGTGGAAGCCCCGCGTGCCGAACAACGGCGTGGTGTGGTTCCGCCGGACGATCGACGTGCCGGCTGACCGCGCCCGCGGCGAGATCACCGTTCGGCTGGGGGCCATCGACAAGCACGACACGACGTATCTGAACGGCAAACAGATCGGCGGGCTTGGCTGGGAGACGGTGAACGCCTGGTGCGCGGCGCGCGTCTATCGCGTGCCGGCGGGCGTGGTCCGCCCGGGCGCCAACACGCTGGCGGTGCGGGCCTACTCGTATCGCAACCAGGGCGGGCTGACCGGGCCGGCCGACGAGATGCGGCTGGAGACGCCGGGCGGCGCGATTCCGCTGACCGGCGCGTGGCGCTACCAGGTGGAGCACGACTTCGGGTCGATCACCGACGCTTCGCTGCCGCGCGCGCTGCCGGACGCCGACACGCCGCACGCGCTGTTCGATAGCATGGTTGGGCCGCTCGTGCCGTTCGCGGTGCGCGGCGCGGTCTGGTATCAGGGCGAGAGCAACGCGAGCGCGCCCGACCTCTATCGCACGCGATTCCCCATGCTCATCCGCGACTGGCGGGCCGCCTTCGGCGAGCAGTTGGCGTTCCTGTTCGTGCAACTGGCCAACTACCGCTCGTCGCAGGGCGAGGAGAGCTACTGCTGGCCCCGGCTGCGCGAGGCCCAGGCCATGACCCTGCGCGAGCCGCGGACGGCGATGGCGGTCACAGTCGACATCGGCGACCCGATCGACATCCACCCGCGGAACAAGCAGGAGGTCGGCCGGCGATTGGCGCTTGGCGCGGAGGCGGTCGTCTACGGCCGGCGGGTCGTCGCATCGGGCCCGACGTTCGAATCGCTGACCGTGACGGGGCGCGAGGCCCGCGTGCGATTCACGAACACCGCCGGCGGGCTGAAGTCCGCACGCCTGTTCGGCGTGGCTGGCCTGCCGCTGGAGATGCCCCAAGACAATGTGCCGGTGACGGGATTTGAGGTGGCTGGGGCCGACCGCGTGTTCCACCCGGCGGCGGCGAGGATCGACGGCGACACGGTCGTCGTGGCCAGCGACGCGGTGGCCACGCCCGCAGCCGTTCGCTACGCCTGGTCCGACACCCCGGCCTGCACGCTCTACAACGGCGAACTGCTGCCCGCGGCGCCGTTCCGCTCGGCCGAGTGGTGACTCACGGCGTGACGATGATGTTGTTCAGCGGCGAAGCGAGCACGCCCGCGCCGCCGACCACCTGGGCGATCACGAAATACTGCCCCACCGCCGGGACGGTTATGCTGTCCAGGTCGACCGTGTGGCTGAACGGCGCGGTCGTCTGCCCGGCCAACTCGGACAGGTTGACGCCCGACAACGCGATGTCGCCGCCGTCCAGCACGCGATCCAGCGACAGGAAGAAGTTGATCTGCACCCACCCGGCGGTGATCGACAGCCCCTGGTTGCGCACCTGGCCCGAAATCGTCAGCGTCTGCCCCGCAAGGTTGAACCGCGAATACGTCCTGCCCGTGTAGGTCATGCTCAGCAACTGCACGTCCACTGTCGGCGAGATCACGCCGTCGGTGATCGTCACCTGCGCCGTGCGGTCCGCCGGCAGCGCCGCCGGGCTGTAGGCCGCGCTCGCCGCGACCGTCACAATCACCGACTCGGGCGGCTCGACGAGCGCATCCGCCAGCGGCTGAACCACGACATCCACGGTCGCCGCCCCGGCCGGGAAGGCCACCGTCGTGGCAAAGTTGACGTAATCCGTGCCCGCCTTGGCCGTGCCCGCGCGCGTGAAGACGACCGTGAGCGGGTTCGCCGTCGAGCCCGTGCGGGAGAACGTGAACGCCCCCGGCGTGTTCGGCTCCGATGCCCCCGGCGTGGACGCGGCGACGGACACGAACGGCTTGCCGTTGTCCAGGATGTTCACCGCCGCGGTGGTCTGCGCCCCGAGGCTGTAGTTGACCCCGTCGATTAGCGTGACGGTGACGTTCTGGTTGCCTTCGACGAGTCCGTCCTCGATCGGCAAGACATTGACCGCCGCCGACGACGCGCCGGAGGGAATGGTAACTGTGCCGGACAGCGCCTCATAGTTGACGCCCGGCGTGGCGGCGCCGCCAACGGTGTATGCGACCGTCAGCGGCGAGGTCGTCGGCCCCGTGCGGGAAACGAGGAACGTGCCGGGGTTCGGCCTGACGCCCGCGGAGGTTTCGCCGGCGACGGCGTCGCTGGCGGTCACGGTGACGACCGGCACATTCACCGAGAACGTCCGCGTCGCGACCAGCCCCGAGGCGCCGGTCGCCGTCACGGTGAACGTGGCCCCGCCGGTGACGCCGGCTGGAATGTTGAACGTAATCACGGAGCCGGCCAGCGAGGCGGTCACGCCGCCGAGAACTCCGCCGCTCACCAGCGCATAGGTGACCGACGGCGTCAGTTCCTTGATGTCGGTGATCTGGATGAGGTTGCCGGCGTTGATCGGCGCCGCCTTGAAGTCCGGGTTCCAGTTGTAGGGCGCCTTGGTCAGGTCGATTGGGGGCACCTTGCCGATCGCATCCACGACGTTCATGCCGCGGACGACTTCGCCGAAGACGGTGTAGCCGGGGTCCCGATCGGTGTTGTTGGCCAGATTGAACGCGAATCGCGACGTGTTGCAGTTCCACGCCCACATGGAGCGATCGAGCGCGACCGTGCCGCGGACATTCGAGTTGCCGATTTCCGGCGCGATGCCGCTGATCGCGCCGTTCGCGTCGACAAAATTAAGCGTGTTGGCGGCGTCGAGGGCGTACGCCCCGCTTCGGACGAGCGAGCGCGGCGTCACGTTCTGCACGATCGTCTTGTCCAGAAGGTTCGCGGTCACATAGGACATGAACTTGTCGACGCTCGCCGTCACGTTCGTGAACGTGTTCACCCAGAAGTTGCCCATCGTCGTGTCGAACTCGATCAGCTTGCCCGTGAGGTCGGCCTCCGTGAGCAGCGTGCTCAGGTCGATGGTTGGCGTCCGCAGTTGGTCGCTCTGGCGGAGGGTGATGTCGGCGATTGTGCCGTTGGGCGCCTCCAGGACGGACAGCACCTCTGCCTTCATCGCATACGGCGAGCCGACCACGGCCGTGCCGTTCCACTGGGCGACCGTGAACGCCGCCAGCGTGTGGTTGGCGTTGACAGCCGGCGTCCAGGTGAACGTCTGGCCCGGGCCGAATGTCGTCGTGCCCGGCGTGACGGCCTGGCCGTTGGCGGACACGAGCGTGCCGGACTGAATGGACTGGATGAGGAACGGCATCGCGGTCTTGGGCGCCTTGACGCCGAAGACGTTCTGGTAGAGCGTCGCGAACGTGATGGGCAGCGGGGTGTCTTCCTTCGCGCCGGCCAGCGTCAGGTTCGAGTAGGTCCCCGTGCCCGTGACGGTGAACCGGATGGCCCCTTCGTCCGGGTTATCGGTCACGATCGTGACGACCGCCGTGCGCACGCCCAGTTTCGTCGGGTCGAACTTGATTTCGAACGTGGACACTCCGGCGTTGCCGGTGCCGGCGTCCTTGGCGGCGACGGAGGGTGTCAGATCCGTAACGACCTTGAAATCGGACTTGTTCAGCCCGGAAATGACGACGTGCTTGCCGCCCAGGAAACCGACCCCCGTTGTCCCGAAGTTCACCACGGCGAACTTCCAGGTTGCATAGCCCTTGGCGACCACGACGTTGCCGAAGTCGGAGTGAGCGGCGGCGGCGGTCGTCACCTGGCCGTCCACGATGATCTCGGAGAAGTTGGTTCCCCCGCGGACCTGGAGCGGCGAGTTGGTCGACAGCAACTCGATGTCAAAGATCAGCGTTGCGTTGGGCGGGATCGACCCCTGGCCCGTCGCGCCGTAAGCCACTTCCGGCGGCAGGGTCAGCGTCCGGCTCTCGCCGACCTTCATCCCGATCAGGCCCAGGTTCAAGCCGGCGATCAGGTTCGCGTTTCCGATGTTCTCCACCGTGACCGGGACCGAGTTCACCGAACTGTCGATCACCGTGCCGTTCTGCAGCCGCTCGGTGTAGTGGAACAGGACGTTATCGCCGACGACGACCGCGGCGCCGGTGCCGGCCTTGGTGACTGTGTGGGCCAGGCCCTGGATCGTGAAACTGTAGCTGCCTTCGTTCGGGCTGTCCGTCAACACCGTGACGACCGCGGTGTGCAGGCCTGGCGCGGTCGGCTTGAACTGGATGGTGAACGAGGCCTTGGTCGGCGTGCCCGTCGTGCCGGGGGCGACGGTGGCGCTGGTGGGCTGCGCGGTGACGGTGAACTCGCTCGCGTTGGCCCCGCTGATCACCACCAGCGGCCCGCCGGGCAGCGTGCCCAGCAGCGTGAGCGGGTCGGCGCCGATGTTGCCCACCGCAAATGTTCGGGTGGTTGTGGCGCCGACCTGGACGCTACCGAAGTTCGTGAAGTCGGCCAGCGCCGTCGGAGCCTGTGTGTCCAGGATAACCTGGTCCAGGGCGGCGCCGCCGTACATCTTCACGGGCGAATTGTCCGACAGCAACTCAATGTCGAAGATCAGTGTCGCATTGCCGGGGATGTTTCCCTGGCCGTCCGCGCCGTAGCCGAGGGCCGGCGGGATGATCAGCGTGCGGTGCTCGCCGACGGTCATGCCGATCAGCCCCTGGTTCCACCCGGCGATCAGGCTGGCAGTGCCGATCCCCGTGATCGCGAACGGGTCGGCCCCGGGCTTCAGTGAACTGTCGAACACCGTGCCGTCGAGGAGGTAGCCGGTGTAATTGACCAGCAGGTTGTCGCCCGCGACGACGGTTGTGCCGGTGCCGGCGACCGTGGTTGCGATCTGAAGGCCGTTCGCGTTGTCGGTGGTCGTCAGGCCCGTGCCCTGGATGTCGAAGCTGAACGTCGGCGTCGTCGGGTCGTCGCTGCTCAGGACGACGGTGGCGTGGCGAAGCCCCGCAGCCGACGGGTCGAACCAGAGGGTGAACGTGGTCGAGCCGCCGGCGGCGACGGTGTCAGCCGGGGCGACGTTGATGGTGAAGTCGGCGGCATCATCGCCGGCGACCTGGATCTTGCTGTCGACGAGATTCAGCGGATCAGCCCCGGTGTTGGACATCTTGAACGTGCGAGTAACGTGGCCTGAACTGAACGCATAGTGCCCGAAATCGGTCGAGTCGGCAGCGATGGGCGTGGTGTCGTTGTTGGCGATGCCCGTCGTCTGGCCGGTCCCGCCGAACAGGGCAATGGTGCCCGACAGCAACTGCCGCCTTTCGAGCGGGTCCAGTCCCGTCCATGACTCGGGTCCGAGTGTGTTTCTTTCAGGGTGCCTGACAGACAGGAGGCTCTTCAGCCACCGGCGAACGGCCGAACGCTGATGCATCACAACGACGCTCCTTCCGACGTGCCTTCCGACCGAACAGGCTACATCTCAATCTACACCAGATGTGCTGTTTTGCCAATTCTTTCCCGACCCGGAACAGGGACGGTTCCTGCCCCATGACAACGGGGCGCGACGATGCGGTTATTACGCCTTGATCGAAGCATATGTTCGGCCAGTGCCGTGCGATCGATTCGGTCGGATGAAGCACAAGAGGAGGCTCCTCATCGTCGCTCCGGCCGACACAATCGCTACAGGTTGAATCGCGGCGGCTTCGCGAGGTTGCCACCGTCCCGGTTTTCTGCTAATTTCTTCGCCATGCAACGACACCTGCCACGCGTCGGGATCGGATGGGACGTGCATCGGCTGGTCGCCGGGCGGCCGCTGATGCTGGCCGGCGTGCAGGTGCCGTGCGATAGAGGCCTGCTCGGCCACAGCGACGGCGATGTCATCCTGCACGCCGTGATCGATGCGATGCTGGGTGCAGCCGGCCTGAACGACATCGGCCAGATGTTCCCCGACACCGACCCTGCCTGGCAGGGGGCCGACAGCCGGAAACTGCTCCGCCTGGCGCTGGCCGCGGTGCAGTCAGCCGGCTGGACGCCGGTGCAGGCGGACACGGTCGTCGTGGTCGAGAAGCCGAAGCTCGCGCCGCACAAGGATGCGATGCGGGCGTCGCTGGCGGGCCTGCTGGGCCTGCCGGCCGGCGACGTGAACATCAAGGCGAAGACGGCCGAGGGGTTCGGCGAGATCGGGGCCGGCGAGGCGATCGCGTGTTACGCGGTCGCGATGCTGGCGCCGGTGCAGCGGATGGGAACCGAACAACTGGTGTGAGTGAAAGAAAGGATCGACGCCCCATGACGCTTCGCGTCTACAACACGCTGACAGGCGAAAAGGAACTCTTCGAGCCGGTCGAGCCCGGCAAGGTCAAGATATACCTCTGCGGCCCGACCGTCTATCGCTACAGCCACATCGGCCACGCCGTCGGGCCGGTCATCTTCGACACGATCAAGCGTTACCTGGCGTTCAAGGCCTACGAGGTGACGTGGATCGTGAACATCACCGACGTCGACGACAAGCTGATCGAGGAGTCGGCGCTGACCGGCGAGCCGATCGAGGCGATCGCGACGCGCGTCACCGAGGATTACCTCAAGGCGATGCGCGACCTGGACGTGGTCGGCATCGATCACCTGCCCAAGGCCACCGAGCACATCGGGGCGATCGTCACGCTGATCGAGCGGCTGGTCGCGGCCGGCGCCGCCTACCCGGTGGACGGCGACGTGTATTTCGACATCGCCAAGGATGCCGACTACGGCAAGCTGACGCACCGCGACCCGGCCGAGCAGACCTCCGGCACGCGCGATCTGCGCGGCGGGAGCAAGCGCAACCCCGGCGACTTCGCCCTGTGGAAGGCCGCCAAGCCCGGCGAGCCGGCGTGGGACAGCCCGTGGGGCAAGGGCCGGCCTGGCTGGCACATCGAGTGCTCCGCGATGGCGATGCAGTACCTCGGCGAGACGTTCGACATGCACGGCGGCGGCATGGACCTGAAGTTCCCGCACCACGAGAACGAGATCGCCCAGTCCGAGACCGCGACCGGCAAGCCGTTCGCGAAATACTGGATGCACAACGGCCTGACGCGGATCAACACCAAGAAGGCGTCCAAGAGCGAGGGAAACGTCAAGCTGATCCACGACCTGCTCGAGCAATTCCCGCCGGAGACGCTGCGGTTCTTCATCCTCTCGACGCACTATCGCCGCCCGATCGATTTCACCGACGAGGCGATGGAGAACACGACGAAGGCGATCGCCACGTTCCATCGGCTGTTCGAGCGGGTCGAGCGGCTGGCCGGCTCGTCGCCGTACACAATGGACCTCCGGCTGGAGGGGCTGGTCAACGACGCCCAGTCGGAGGCCGACCGCGAGTACGCCCAGGCGGCGCTCGGCCAGAAGCTGGCGCTCCTCGAACGCATGGACGACGACTTCAACACCGCCGGCGCGATCGCCGTGTTGCACGACCTGGCCGCGCTGGTCAACCGCTTCATCGACGAGCAGCAATTGGAAACCAAGCCCCGTCCGGACGGCCTGAACTTCGCGATGGCGGGCGCGGTGATGCTCGTCGAGCTCGGCCGGCTGCTGGGCCTGTTCCTCCGCCCGCCGAAGAAGGCGGAACCGGGCGATTCGCTGGCCGGCGAACTGATGCAGGTGCTGATCACGCTTCGCAAAGAGGCGCGGGCGTCAAAGAACTACGCGCTGGGCGACCGCATCCGCGACCTGCTGGCCGGCCTGAAGATCAAGCTCGAAGACCGCCCCGACGGCACGGGCTGGCGGAAAGAATAGGAAATGCAAAGTGCAAAATGAAAAGTTCAAAATGCTGAATCGGCGAGAGG
>JAQTVL010000429.1 GCA_028706835.1 Phycisphaerae bacterium
GGCCGCGGGAGCAGCCGATAGTCGAGGAGCCCGAGCCGACGCCTCCTCCGCCCGTGCCGCGGACAACATTCGCTTCGACCCAGCCGCTGGATGTCTACGAGGTGACCAGCGGCCCAGCCGGCCGGCCGACCGCCGTCCGCCTCGGGGCGACGCCGGCCAAGGCGGGCGAGTCGATCAGCGTGCCCGGCGACGGGTCCTGGTTCGTCACGCCGAACAAGAAGGAACCCCTCAAGCCGGAGGAACTGGCCGCTCTGATCGTCGAAGTCGGGCGAAAGGCAGTGCCCGGCCTGAGCCTGGCTGGACGCAAGGAGATTGCAGACGCCAACCTGGCGCAATTCAAACCGCTGGGCAAGCTCCGTTCGTTGTGGCTGGGCGGCACGTCGATCACGGACGCCGGGCTCCCTCAACTCCAAGCCCTGCCCGCCCTGACTGAGCTGTACCTCCCGCAGTGCGCCATCACGGACGCCGGCCTGGCGCACATCGCCAAACTGGCCGGGCTGGAAGTGCTGCACGTGGCCAGCGGAACGGTCACTGATGCGGGGCTGGCCAACCTGGCGCAACTTTCCAAACTGAAGGCGCTCTACCTGGAATGCGCCCCGATCACCGACGCGGGGCTCAAGTCGCTGGGCAATCCGCCCGCATTGCGGGTGCTCCACCTCTACAGCAGCGCCGCTGGCGGCGAGGGGTTTGCGGGCCTGACCGGCCTGCGCGAATTGCAGGTCCGCGGCGGGATCAACGATGCCGGGGCCGCTGCCATTTCCACGTTGCGAAAACTCCGGGCCTTGTGGCTGCTGGATACGGCTGTCTCCGACGCCGGAGTGGCGAAGCTGTGCGACTTGAGAAATCTGCAACGGCTGTGGGTGGCTGGGACCGCGAAGCTGGCCGATGTCAGGCCGACGCCGGCGGACCGCCTGCCCAATCTGGCGGAACTGGTCCTGACCACGAGTCGGCTGAGCGATGCGGCCTTGCCCGGCGTTCAGCGGTTGTTCGCCGCGGACAAGCCGGCCGCGCCGGCTGAGTTGGCTGACCCCGCCGCAAAGGAACTGGCCCCGGTGGACCGGCTCGGACTGGCTGGGACGACGCTCACCGACGCCGGCCTGACTCGACTGGCCATGATGCCCGGGCTGAAGGAGCTTGCCCTGGCTGGCCCGATCACCGATGCCGGGCTGGCGCCGCTGAAGGCGCTCAAGGCTCTGGCGGCGCTGTCCCTGGCCTGCCCCAAACTGACCGACGCCGCCATGCCGCACGTGGCGGGGGTGACATCGCTGACCCGCCTGGACCTGACCCGCACAAAGACGGACGGCGCAGGCATGGCCCAACTCGCCGCGCTGCCCCAGTTGCAGGACCTTCGGCTGCCGGCAGCCGGCGTTTCCGACGCCACCGTCGCCGCCGTCGCCAAGCTCGGCAAGCTGACCGCCCTGGGCGTCAGCGGCGACAACATCACCGACGCGGGGCTGGCCAAGCTGAAGACGCTCAAGACGCTGATAGCGCTGTACCTGGCCTGCCCGAAAGTGACCGACGCCGGCCTGGTCGACCTGACCAGCCCGACGGGCCTGCCCGGCCTCCAGGTGCTGCACCTGGACAAGAATACCTCGCCCTGCACGAAACTGGACCCCCTGGCCGGGCTGAAGGCCTTCCGCGAGCTTCAGATTCGCGGCAGCATCGGCGATCCGGGCGCCGAATCGCTCAGCAAGCTTGGTCAAGTCAAGTCGCTCACGCTGCTCGATACGACGCTCACCAACGCGGGGCTGGCCAGCCTGGGCGCGCTTCGGGGCCTCAACGTGCTTCGGGTGGCGGGCGCGACCTTGACCGACTTCAACCTGGATTCGCCGACCGGGGTCACCGCGTCCCACGTGCTGCTGCTGACTCCCACGCCGCTGTCCGACGCCGCCCTGACCGAGTTGACCCGGGCCTTCCAGCCCCAGGCCGGCGACTCCATGCCGCCGGACGCCAAGGAGTTGGCGGCTATCGAACGGTTGATCGTGGGCGGGGCATCCCTGGGCGACGCAGGCCTGGAGCACCTGCTGACGCTGACGAACCTCAAAGACCTGACCTTGTTCGGAGGCACGGTCACCGACGCGGGCGTCGCCAATCTGGGCGGCCTCAAGTCGCTCGAACGGCTGGACCTTCGCCGCGCCGCACAGATCCTCGGCTTCGGGTTGGCCGGACTGGGCAAGTTGGATCGGCTGGCGGAGCTTCAATTGCCCGCCTCCGGCGTGAACGACGAGGGGCTGGCCGGCGTCGGCAGCCTGGCGGGGCTCAAGACACTTCGCGTGTCGGGCGACAAGCACACCGACGCGGGCATCGCCAACCTGCGCGGGCTGAAAGGATTGGAGACGCTCTACCTGGACTGCGCCAAGCTCACCAACGAGGGGCTGGTTCGGCTGGTAACACTGACGAATCTGCGGTCCGTGCACCTGTACAACAACAAGACCGATGGCTGGGTGATGGAGTCGCTGTCCAGGCTGGCGAACCTGCGCGAGGTGGAAATCCAGGGCGGGTTGACCAAGGACGGCTCGACCAGCCTGGGCAAGTTGACCGCGTTGACGTCCCTGTCGTTGCTGGACACCGGCATTACCGACTGGTCCCTGGTGGAAGTCGGCAAGCTGACCAGTCTGCAAACCCTGCGGATCGTCGGGGCGCCGGGCCTGACCGACGTCGGGATAGCCAACCTGACGCGCCTCACCGCCCTGACGGAATTGAACCTGTCGCGGACGAAGGTGACCGGCGGCGCGCTGGTGCAATTGGCGGGCGCCGATAGGCTTGAACGGATCTCGTTGTCATCGACCGATGCCGATGACGCGGCGATTGCCTGCCTCAAGGCGTTCAAGAAGCTGCGGTCGCTGGACCTGTCAGCAACGAAGATCGCCGGCGCCGGCCTGGCGAGCCTTACGGACCAGGCCGACCTGAAGGAACTGAACCTGGCGGGCTCGCCCATGGCCGACGCGGGCATGAGCAACCTGTCCAACATGAAGGGCATTGAGTCCCTCGACCTGGGCCGGACACAGGTGACGGACGGCGGGCTGGAGACGCTGAAGGACCTGACGGCCCTGAAGAAACTCAGCCTGGCGGGCGCCCCGATCACCGACGCCGGACTGGCGAACCTCACCGGCATCGCAACGCTGGCCGAACTGGATCTGTCCGGCTGCCAGAAGATCACCGACGCGGGGCTCAAGCAGTTCGAGCCGATGACCGGCCTGAAGGTGCTCAAGATCGCCGGCACGACTGTGACCCCGGAGGGTCGGGCCGCCTTCGTCAAGAAACGCCCAACGCTGCGACTCGAATAATCAAAAGCCCAAAGCCCAGGGATTGCCATCCCTGGGCTTTTGTTTTGCGCCCGCGCCCCCGCATGCGCCCTCCCGGGAACTACGGTTTCTCCTGCGCCTTCAGCTTCACCCGCGCCTGCTTGCTGTTGGCTCCCTGGTGGGTCAGCACGTCAGCCGGGTATTCGGTCTTGTCGCGGGCCTTCACCTGGAACTTCGTCTCGATCGTCTGGAAGTCGTAGAGCATCGTCGGCAGTTCAGACTGATACTCCACGTCGCCCGCCCAGACGCGGCGGAACTCCACCGCGATCGGCTTGGTGCGATAGTTGCGGAACTGCTCGATCCACTGCTGCTGCTCGTCCCAGCCGGTGACGCCCCTGTTCCACTGGTCGAATGTGAAATTCAGCCGCTTCGTGCCGACGATGCGGCTCTCGTAAACCACCAGGTTGTCAACGCCGAGGTTCACTTCGATCTCGGCCTTGATCGGCACGTAGCGGACAAGTTGCTGGCCGAGGTAGGCCAGGCCGTCGCTGCCGTTGTCGCGGAACACGCGGATCATCCCGTCCGGCAGCGGGCTGTCCCCGAGCCTATGCGCGGGGTCGTTCCGCCAGATGAAGAATCGCACCGGCTGCGGGCCGTACTGATGGCTCCGCATCCGATACACGATATCGAATTTGGCCGCGTCGGCGGTCACAGCCTGCATCCGCTTGGACCAGCCGTTGCGGATCGTCTCGCTGCCCTCGACGCTGAACATGAAGTACTCGCTGAGGCCTTCCTTGACGATCTGCTTGGCGCGGTCGCGATCAGGGCCACGGCCGCCGGCTTGCCCCTTGCCGTCGTGCTCGGCCTCCTCAGCCTTCTTGAGCGAGTCGAGAAGAACGTCCCCGCGCAGTTTCTGGTACTCCTTGTTGCCCAACTCAGGCGACGCTGCCATCCCGTAGCGCCTCGCCAGGTCCGCGATCTTCTCGGTCAGGTTGATTGTGCCGACGATCAGCCGGACCTCCGCGTTCTCGTACTCCTCGCCGGAGTTGTTGTACACGCGGACGAAGCCGCGGAAGGCCATGTCCGTCTCGTCCGGGTCAACGATGGCGGTGTAGTCCATCTGCCAGGTCAGCCCGCTGGTGAAGTAGCTGACCTCGACGGTGGCCTGGCCCTCGAACTTCGACTCGATGTTCCAGACCAGGCT